>JAFDIS010000040.1 GCA_019307945.1 Deltaproteobacteria bacterium
CTGGGGCCATACGGGCCGCCCTGGAAAGCAAAGGAGTATGGCATGAAAAAACTGATCGAACTGACGGTGAACGGCCGGCGCTGCGAGGCCGCAGTTGAACCAAACCGGACCCTCGTGGATTTCCTCCGCCATGATCTGGGGCTCACGGGAACGAAAAAGGGATGCGATGCGGGTGATTGCGGCACATGCACGGTGATCATGGACGGAAGACCGGTCAATTCCTGCCTTGTGCTTGCGGTCACGGCCCACGGCAAAGAGATCACCACCATAGAAGGACTGGAAACGGATGAAGGTCTTCATCCCTTGCAGGAGGCCTTTGTCCAACACGGTGCGGTCCAGTGCGGTTTCTGCACACCGGGCATGATTCTGTCGGCCAAGAGCCTGTTGGAGCGCAACCCGAATCCCGACGAATTGGAGATACGTACCGCCCTTTCCGGGAATCTCTGCCGCTGCACCGGCTACCAGAAGATCGTGGAGGCGGTCCTCTCTGTCGGTCAAGGAGGCCGGCACGGAGGTTGAGGAAGCGCCGTGTTCAGCGGCGTGTTCCCGGGGTATTCCCCGTGTCTTGAACACACCACGAAAACAGGGAGTATATCATGACTTTGCACAGCGTCATCAACAAGAGAGCCCCCCGGCTGGACGCACCGGCCAAGGCCACAGGAAGGGCCAAATTCATCGATGACCTCTCCTTGCCCGGCCTTTTGTACGGGGCGATCCTTCAGAGCCCCCTGCCCCACGCCAGGATCCTGAACATCGACACCTCCCGGGCCGAAAGGCTGCCCGGAGTCAGGCAGGTCGTCACGGCCGAGGACGCGGGGCAGGTGCCCTACGGGGTGAGCCCGGCCCGTTACGACGAAAACCTCTTTTGCCTGGACAAGGTGCGCTATGTGGGGGACGAAATCGCTGCGGTTGCGGCCACGGACCTGGAAACCGCGCTGGAAGCTGTGTCTCTGATCCGCGTGGACTACGAGGAGCTTCCAGCCGTGTTCACCCCGGAGGAGGCCATGGCGGAAGGAGCGCCCCAGCTTCACGACCGCTACCCCCGCAACCTCTGCGCCGAGGTGCACCAGGAATTCGGCGACGTGGAAGCGGCGCTCAAAACCTGTGACCTGGTACGCACAGATACCTTCATCAACAAACGGCAGGACGCGGCCTTCCTGGAACCCAACGGGTGCATCGCAAACTTCGATCTACAGGGCTACCTGACCTTGTACACCTCCACCCAGGTGCCCCACTATGTCCAAAGGACTGTGGCCATGGTGCTGGGGCTTCCCATCGGGAAGGTCCGGGTCATCAAACCTTACGTGGGCGGAGGCTTCGGCCCCAAGGCGGCCGCCACCCCCCTGGAACTGAGTGCCTGCCTGCTTTCCCTGAAGACGCGAAAGCCGGTTAAGATGAACTATACGAGGGAACAGGTCTTTCTCTTTTCCAGGGCGCGACACCAGTTCAAACACACCCTGACCACCGGGGTGAAAAAGGACGGTACCATCGTGGCCCTGGCCAACGAGTGCTACCTGGAGGGAGGGGCTTATTGCAGTTTCGGGATCGCCACGGTCTATTACGCGGGCTCGCTCCTCGGTGCCCCGTACCGTCTGCCCAACATGAAGTATGACGGCTACCGGGTCTACACCAACAAGCCGGCCTGCGGCGCCCAGCGGGGTCACGGAGGCGTGGCCGCCCGGGCTGCCTGGGAGCAGCAACTGGACGCCATCGCCCATGAACTGGGAATGGACCCCGTGGAGTTCCGGCTCAAGAATTCAATGGAGGCAGGCGACGTCACATGCAATGAACTGTATACGAGCAGCTTCGGCATGAAGGAATGCATCGAAGCGGCCGCCCGGGGCTCCAACTGGAAGGAAAAGAAAGGCAAGATGCCCAAGGGCAAGGGGATCGGCGTAGCGTGCGGCTTCTTCGTATCGGGAGCAGGCTACCCCATCTACCGATCCGACACCTACCACTGCACCGTAACCATCAGGCTCAGTGAAGACGGGGGAACGGCCCACGTTTACACGGCCGCGGCCGAGATCGGGCAGGGTTCCGACACGGCCATGGCCATGATCGCGGCCGAGGCCCTCGGGGTCCCCCTGGAGGCCGTCAGGCTTTCTTCGGGGGATACGGAATACGGCATCGATCTTGGGGCCTATTCCAGCAGGACCACCCTGATGACCGGACATGCCACCAAGGAGGCCGCCGAGAACGTCAAGGCACAGGTGCTGGAGGTCCTCTCCGACGAACTCCGGGTGCCGCTGGGCGAGATGGACATACGCGACGGGTACGTGGAATTCAAACGGGGCCCGGTGGACTTTACGGCCCTCAGGACCCGCTACATCAAGGAGCACAGGGGGTGGACCGACAATCCGGAAGACGACCGCCTAACCTTCCGGGAGGCTGCACGCATGGCGTACCTGGCCCGGGGCACCATCGTTGGAACCGGGAAATACAAGCCCGGAGAACTGGGCGGAAAATTCAAAGGCGCCACCGTGGGCACATCCCCCGCCTACGGCCCCTCGGCCCAGGTGGTGGAGGTGACCGTGGACGAGGAGACGGGCAAGATAACCGTGGACCGCATGACGGATGCCCATGACTGCGGCAAGGCCATCAACGTGACCTCGGTGGAGGGACAGATGCAGGGGAGCCTCTCCATGGGTCTTGGCGAGGCCCTTTTCGAGGAGGTCAAGTTCGACGACAAAGGCCGTATTCTCAACGCCAACCTATCCGAATACAAAATCCCCACCGCCCTGGACATGCCCAATGTGAAGACCCTCATCGTGGAAAGCAACGAACCCAACGGGCCCTTCGGGGCCAAGGAAGTGGGTGAGGGGGCCATCATGCCCACGATCCCGGCCATCCTAAACGCCGTCTACGATGCCACGGGCGTCTTGATCCAGGAATTGCCTCTCACCCCTGAAAGGGTCTATATGGCGCTCAAGAAAAAACGGGAGGGCAAGTAGGAAAAGACTCCCTCTCTGTCCTTCCGGAGCCGTTCCGCCACCCACGGTGGAACAGCTCGGGCCTTTCGAAAGAAATTGATTGACAAGTCAATCAATCATTGATACGGTCTCCCTGCCCGAAAGGTGCCTGATGAAAAAATGTTCCAGGCCGGGCGATTTAGGTGGAGCGATCGAGAATTCCATGAATCCATGAACCGAAACGGCCCCCCACATCGTTGAGACGGGCCTTCACAAGAAAAAGCTGAATGCGAGGGTAAGCGATGAGCGAAGAACAGCAAGGCGGCAAACGCGTGGAAGTCAGGGCCCCCATGTCAGGGGTTTTTTACAGGAAACCCGCTCCGGATCAGCCCCCGTACGTGGAAGTGGGGGCACGGGTCAAGAAAAAACAGGTCCTCGGGCTCCTGGAAACCATGAAGGTCTTTCAGAAGATCAAATCTCCCGCCAAGGGAAAAATCGTGGAGATCGTCCCTGAAGACGAAACTCCCTTGAAAGACAACGACCTCATCTTCGTGATCGAAACGGAGTAGCCATGTTCAAGAAAGTATTGGTGGCCAACCGGGGCGAGATCGCCCTGAGGGTCCTGCGTGCCTGCAAGGAGATGGACATCCCAACCGTGGCCGTGTACTCGGAGGCGGACGAAAAATCGCTCCATGTTCGGTTCGCTGACGAAAACGTGTGCATCGGCCCCCCTATGAGCGCCAAGAGCTACCTAAACGCCGAACGCATCATCAAGGCGGCCGTGAAAACGGGTGCGGATGCGGTCCACCCGGGCTACGGATACCTGGCCGAGTCCGAGGCCTTTGCCGCGGCCTGCGAGGATCGGGGCCTCGTCTTCATCGGCCCCACGCCCCGAAACCTGCAACTTGCCGGGGACAAAATCACGGCCAAAAAGATAGTGGAGGAGGCCGGGGTTCCGGTGGTCCCCAGCAGCCCGGGGGGCGTATCGGAACAGGAAGAGGCCCTTCGCCTGGGCAACGAAATGGGTTATCCGGTGATGATCAAGGCCTCGGGCGGAGGAGGAGGAAGGGGAATCCGTGTCTGCCGCAACGAAGAGGAGCTGCTGGAGGAATTCGCGGTGGCGCGATCCGAGGCCCGGGCCGCCTTTGGAAACGACGAGGTCTACATAGAAAAGTTCGTCATCAGGCCCCGTCACATCGAATTCCAGGTACTGGCCGACCGGCACGGGAACGTAATCCACCTGGGTGAGAGGGAATGCACCATCCAGCGGCGTTACCAGAAGCTCATCGAGGAATCGCCATCCCCCAAGCTCACCCCGGAACTTCGAAAAAGGATGGGCGAGGCCGCAGTGACGGCGGCCCGGAGCGCAGGCTATTTCAACGCCGGGACCGTTGAATTCCTCCTGGACCGGGACGACAACTTCTACTTCATGGAAATCAACGCCCGCATCCAGGTGGAACACCCGGTGACAGAGCTTGTGACGGGCGTTGATCTGGTCAAGGAGCAGATTCGCCTGGCAGGAGGAGAAGCCCTCATTTATTCTTTCGACGATCTTCAAACACGAGGTTGGGCCATTGAGTGCCGCATCAACGCTGAAAACCCGGACATGGACTTCATGCCCTCGCCGGGGACCGTGGAGACCTACAGACCACCGGGGGGCTTCGGTGTCAGGCTGGACACACACCTTTACCAGGGCTACGAACTCCCCATTTATTACGACTCGCTCATCGCGAAGCTCATCACCCACGACCTGACCCGGGAAGGGGCCATCCGGATCATGAAACGGGCCCTGGGCGAATTCCGCGTGGAACCCCTCAAGACCACGATCCCGCTCTATCTGCGGGTCATGGAAGACCCTGACTTTTTGAAGGGTGATTTCGACACCTCCTACATCCATCGTTTCGTACCCGAAGAGGACGACGAGGAGGAAGACGAAGAGGACGACGAGGAGGAAGACGACTAGGAGGCCCCGGCCCGATCGCGCCCAAACTCCGGAAATGTCCGACAGGTCTCTGCCTTCACGGGTCACCCCGAAAATAATGGCTTGACAAAGACGCAGGCCTTTTTTTACCTTGTGCAATATGCTCTTTTTAAGGAGTCTGGAGAGGGCGACGGAGAGGAAAGGTTCGCCGCCTCACGAGGGATTCGATCCCCCTGCACGAAAGACTCCGAAGAGGCGTGGGCAATCCCCTGGATCAACTATACCGAAGCGGGAGCGCGCCGCGATGGCTCTCGCCTCAAGCCAACAGTAATGGTCGGGAACCCTGATTCATAAAACACAATCTTCTAATCTTTCAAGGAGGTGGATAAGGAAACTTCTGATCGCCAACCCCAGCCTTTTTTCATGGTTTTAAAGTGCCGGGAGGCCGCGGCTTGCTTCGCTCCCGGCAACGGCCACTCACCAACCGAAACCGAACGCGCCGAAAGAGGAGGAGTATCATGAAACGCAAGGCATTCTTTGTTTCAACCCTTTTCCTTGTCCTTTCCCTGTTCTGCCTCCAACCATCCTTTGCCAAGGAGATAAAAGTCCTGTCCCAGTTTCCCATGAGCGGCCCGGTGGGTTCCCTCCACGAATTCGGCTGGGGATACATTGACGCCATGAACTGGGTCAACAGCGAAGGCGGCGGAGTCAACGGAAAGAAGATCACCTGGTTTCTGGAAGACATGCGTTACAGCCCCACGGTTGAGGTGGCCAACTTCAACCGCTACTGCGCCGAGCACAGCCGGGACGAATTCCTCATGGCCACGGGCTATATCACGGGCGGTCTCAAGCCGCTTATCGAAAAAGTGAACGTAGAGGAAAAAATTCCCTGGCTGGACGGTTCCTACTCCACGGAGATCTTCGGCGAAGAGGGTGGCCCTTCCAAGTACCCTTATTACTATTCCCTGGGCGGCACCTACGGCAACCAGATTCGCGTGCTCATGCGGTGGATCAAGCAAAACCACAAGGGCAAGGGAAAACCCCGGGTAGGCTTTGTCTACAGCCCCACGGCCTGGGGCCGCGACGGGACCCCCGAGGGCATCGCCTATGCCAAGAAACTGGGCTTCGACGTGGTGGCCCAGATCGAATACCCCTACACGGCCACGGACGCCACGAGCGAGTGCATGCAGCTCCGAAAGAAAAAGGCCCAGTACGTGGTCTACCACGGCTACTCGGGCGCGGGGTCGTACACCGCCATCTTTTTCAAGACCGCCAAAAAGATACTCCGAAATGTCCAGCTAATGGGGACCCACTACACCACCGGAAGGTTTCCCCTCCTCGTCTCCCAGGCAGCCTACGATGGGTACGTGGGCGTGGCCACCCGCCCCTTCATGGACGCGGTACCACGGGCCAGGACCCCTATGGACAACCCCTTTGTAAAACTGGTCCACGACTTTGCCAAGAAGTACCGCCCCGACGAGTACAAGAAGGGCCTAAAGGGCGGCGGGATCAAGGACATGTTCCTTTACTCCGAGGGCCTCACTTATGCCTTCCTTATCCAGGAGGCACTGACACGTGCCGACAACGCGGGCAACCTCACCCGCGAGGGCGTGAAGAAGGCCCTGGACACCATGGTGTGGGATTTCAAGGGAATGTTCGACGGAAAGACATTTTCTTACAAGTCGCATACGGTGCCCATGTTCCAAATCTTCCAAGCCAAGGTGAAGATGGTGAAGCTCGGGGGAAAGATGGTGCCTACCGGCGGCGTCTATCCCATCACCGATTGGATCAACACGGACGAAATCAACTGGTAAACCATCGATATAGACAGGGGTGACAGGGTAGGGCCGCCCGGACCGGGGCGACCCTTTCCGACGCCCCGGTCCGGAGGTCCCCATGCTGGATTTGTTACAGACCCTGGGCTCCGGGGTCCTGGTGGGGTTGGTTTACGCCTTGCTGGGTCTCTGCGTGGTCATAATCTTCAAGGCCTCGGAGGCGTTCAACTTCGCCATCGGCGAATTCCTGGTCATAGGCTCCTTTCTCTTCTACGTCCTGTTCTTCGATCTGCACATCCCGTTCATCCTGGCCCTGCCGCTGGGCCTGCTCCTGGCGGCCGCAGTCGGAGCCCTGGTGGAACGCGTGACCATCAAGCCGCTTTTGGGGCGGGCACCCATCTCCATGACCATAGTCACTCTGGGCCTGGGCTTTTTCCTGAGGGCCTGTGTGCAGCTCATCTGGGGGTCGCACACCTACTCCTTTTTCCTGGACCTGCCCGATATAACGGTCGAGGTAGGAGACTTCCTGTTCCTTTCAGACCCCATCTGGGCGGGAATACTGGCGATCCTGACCTTCGTGCTCGTAATAGTGTTCCTGTTCCGCACCAGGTGGGGTTTGGCCATCCGTGCCACATCCGAGGACCAGGCCAAGGCCCTGGCCTTCGGTATCAACGCAAGGTTCATTCTTCTGATAGTCTGGGCCCTGAGCGCGTTGTGCATCGCGGTGGCGGGGATCATGATCTCCAATTTCGGGGCGCTCCAGGTGGGGATGGGTTTCGTGGGACTCCGCGCCATCCCCGTGGTGCTCATCGGGGGCATGGACAGTATCGGCGGGGCCCTGGTGGGAGGCATTATCGTAGGGATGTGCGAGGCGGTGGCGGGGGCCTACATAGAGCCGCTGGGCCTGGTGGGTTTCAAGGATGTGGCCCCCTACATCCTGCTTCTCCTGGTGCTCTTCATACGCCCCTACGGTCTTTTTGGAACCGTCCGGATTGAAAGGGTCTGAGCATGCTATCCATTGAAAACCTGCGGGTCGTCTACCACGACGTGATCTCCGTCCTCAACGGAATTTCCTTGAACGTCCAGGACGGGGAAATCCTCGTCATCATCGGCGCCAACGGCGCGGGCAAGACCACGCTGCTTCGTTCCGTTGCCGGCATGATCGACTTTTATGATGGGGACATCATCGAGGGAGACATCAAGATGAACGGTGATTCCATCAAAGGCCTCGACGCCACCGACATCATGAAGCGTTACGGGGTCACCTATGTGATGGAGGACCGCCCCATCTTCTGGTACCTCACCGTGGAGGAAAATCTCGGTGCCGCCGCATTTTCCCGCTGGGACAGCCGGGTAAAACCGGACATGGAGAAGGTCTACGGGTATTTTCCGGTGCTTCAGAAACTCAAAGGCCGAAAGGCGGGGTACGCCTCGGGCGGAGAGCAGCAGATGCTCGCCATCGGCATGGCCCTCATGACGAACCCCAAGACCCTCATGCTCGATGAACCGTCCCTGGGCCTTGCGCCCATTATCACGGCGGAGCTTTTCGAAATCATCCGGCAGCTCAACGCCTCGGGGATCACCGTGGTCCTGGTGGAGCAGAACGCCCACGCGGCGCTGGACATCGGCAACCGGGGTTATGTGGTGGAAACGGGCCGGATCGTGCTGGACGGTACGGCCCAGGAACTCCTGGCCAACGAGGACGTCCGGGAATTTTATCTGGGTTCAGGGAAGAAGGAGCGGAAGAGCTACAAGGACGCCAAAAGGTACAAGAGAAGAAAGCGATGGCTATGACGCAACAAGAAAAGGACATCCTGCTCGAAATCCGGGGTCTTCACCTTTCATTCGGGGGAGTGAAGGTCCTCACGGACATCGATCTCAAGGTGGAAAAGGGCAAGATCTTTTCCATCATCGGGCCAAACGGGGCAGGCAAGACCAGTCTCCTCAACTGCATCAACATGCACTACCGGCCCCAGCGGGGGACGGTTGTGTTCGACGGGGAGGAACTCAATCACCTCAAACCCCATAAAGTGGCCACGCGCGGGATCGCCCGGACCTTTCAGAAAGTGGAACTCTTCCATGGGATGACCGTCCTGGACAACATCAAGCTGGGGCGGCACTTTCTCATGAAGTCCTCGCTTGTGGGTAGTTTCTTTCGTTTGCCCGCGCTTGCAAGGGATGAATTGGAACACCGGCGGCAGATCGAGGAGGACATCATCGATTTCATGGGCCTGAGCAGTTTCAGGTATCACCCCGTGGGAATCCTGCCTTTTGGTGTGAGGAAGCGTGTGGACATGGCACGGGCCCTGGCCATGTCGCCCAAGCTTCTGCTCCTGGACGAGATCATGTCGGGCATGGCGGTGGAAGAAAAGGAGGACATCGCCAGTTACATCCTGGACGTGCAGAGGGATCTCGGGGTTACCATCGTCTGGATCGAGCATGACCTGGCGGCCGTCATGGACCTGTCCGATTACGTGTGCGTGCTCAATTTCGGCACCAAGATCGCCGAGGGGACGCCCGAAGAGGTCCAGAAGGACCCGCAGGTAATCGAAGCCTACCTGGGAAGAGTACTAAGAGAAGGACAACACGATGCTTGAGAACACGCTACTAGGTCTCCTGGTGAAAAACGCCGATGAAATGCCCCGCGAAGTGGCCATGCGCGAGAAGCGCTTCGGCATCTGGCGCCCCACGACCTGGCGCGAGTTTCACAGGGATGTGCAGCGCTTTGCCCTGGGCCTGGAGGCCCTGGGATTTAAGCCGGACGACAAGGTGGCCATCATCGGGGACAACAAGCCGCAGTGGGTCATCGCCGAGTTCGGCGCCATGGCGGCGGGCGGGATTCCCACTGGGGCCTACCCGGACAGCCTTGCCGAGGAAATGGAATACCTGGTCACTTTCTCGGACGCGCGGTTTCTGGTGGTGCGCGACCAGGAGCAGGTGGACAAGGTCCTTCAGATGTGGGACCGGATCAGCGGGAAGGTGGAAAAGGTCATCGTCTGGGACTCAAGGGGCATGAGTCACTACTACGAGGAATATCCGTTTCTCATGCGGTTCGAGACGGTCCTGGAAATGGGCGCCGAAAGGGAAAAGGGCCGGGAGGATTACGTTCGCCAAAAGGCGGAGGCCATCGACCCCACCCAGCCGGCCGTCATGTTGACCACCTCAGGTACCACGGCCAAACCCAAACTGTCGATCCTGAGTCATGAGAACCTGATCTTCTCGTGCGAAAATTACGGCAAGGTGGTGCGGATGGAAAAGGGAGACGAGATCCTCTCAGCCGCGCCGCTTCCCTGGATCGGGGAGCAGATGTACAACCTGACCCGGTTCGTCATGGTGGGGGCTCATTACAACTTTCCGGAAGAGACCGAAACGCTCCGCACCGATCTTCTGGAACTCCAGCCCTTTCACTTCGGCGGAACGCCCGTGGTCTGGGAGTTCCTCATCTCAACCATCCAGGCGGCCATGGACAACGCAGACTTCTTCAAGCGCTACTTCTACAACCTGGCCACCCGTACCGCGCTGCGGCGCACCGAGTGGGAACTTGCGGGTCAGCCGGTCTCCTGGTGGACGAGAATCATGAGCAACGTGCTGGGTTTTTTCGTACTCAGGCCGCTCAAGAACAAGGTGGGCCTGGGCCGTGTCAAGGTGGCCATCACCGGCGGCGGGGCCCTCTCCCCCGAGGTGTTCAAGTATTTCAAGGCCCTGGGCGTGGACCTGCGTCAGGTCTTCGGACAGTCCGAGTGCGGCGGTATCGCCACCACCCACAGGATCGAAGACGTCAGGCCCGAGACCGTCGGCGTGGCGATCCCCGGCGTGGAAGTGAAACTTTCCGAGGAGGGAGAAATCCTGGTGCGTGGAAAGAACACACACTTGGGCTACTACAAGAATGAGGAGGCCACTCGGGAATGTTACACCGAGGACGGTTTCCTCCGCACCGGGGATGCGGGGTATTTCGGCGAGGATGGGCATCTCTACGTCTTTGACCGGGCCAAGGACATCATGCATCTTAGGGACGGCACGCGTTTCGCGCCACAGGATATCGAGACACGCCTCAAATTCAGCGCCTATATCAACGAGGCAGTGGTATGCGGGGCGGACCGGGATTTCGTTACCGCCATCGTAAGCATCGACATGGAAAACGTAGGCAACTGGGCCAAGAAGCGAAACATCTCTTTTACCACATTCCAGGACCTTTCTCAGCGGAGAGAAGTCTACGACTTGATCAAAGGAGAGATCAAGAAGATCTGCGAACGGTTCCCGGAAAACATCCGCATCAAGCGCTTCGCCATCTTGCTGAAACCTCTCCATGCCGACGACGGGGAACTGACGAGGACGCGCAAGGTACGGCGTAAATTCGTCAATGAACGCTACCAGACGCTCATCGAGGACTTGTACGCCGACAAGAAAGAACACGCGCTGGACGTGGAAATCCGTTACGAGGACGGCAGGGTTTCACAGTTCAAGGGCACCGTAGCCATCGAGGAGGTCAATTAGTGCGCTCTTTATCCGAATGGTACAATGATATCTTCGCCTCCACTGCTGTGGCCAGTTACCGGGAGGACGAAAGGATTTTCCGAACACGGTTCATGAGGACCTGGTTCGTCATCTTTCTTTGCGTGGTTGCGGCGATAAACCTGGCCTCGCTTTTTGGAGTGGGCGCCAACGAATACCATTATTTCATCGGCAACCTGATCCTTGTCAACCTCATCTCGGCCATCGGGCTCCAGTTGCTGGTGGGTTTCACCGGGCTTCTGTCCCTGGGGCACGCGGCCTTCATGGGGGTCGGCGCCTACACATCGGCGCTGCTCATCACGGAAGTGGGCTGCCCCTTCAGCCTGTCCATCCTGGCAGGCGGCGCCGCGGCCGCCCTTTGCGGGTTGATAGTGGGCATCCCTTCATTGCGCATCAAAGGCTTTTACCTCATGGTCGCCACCCTGGCCTTTCAGTTCGTGATAGAATATACCATCATTCACTGGGAGGGCCTCACCCGGGGAATCCGCGGCATTGAACTGCCCACACCCCATCTGTTCGGTATTCCCCTGGAAAAGAACCAAGCCTACTTTATCTTCGTCTTTCTCCTCGCCGTCTTTTTCATGTGGGGAGCCAAGAATTTGACCCGCTCCAAGATCGGCAGAGCCTTTATTGCGGTACGGGACAATGATATCTCGGCCGAGATCATCGGCATCCCCATCTTCCGGTACAAACTAATGGCTTTTGCCGTGAGTGCGTTTTACGCCGGGGTGGGGGGTGCGGTTTTCGCGGGACTCCTCAGAACCGCCATTCCCGAAGACTACGTGTTCCTGAACTCCATCATCTTCCTGGCCATGGTCCTGGTGGGGGGATTGGGAAGGCTCGTGGGAACGGTGTTCGGCGTCATCTTCGTCACCCTGGTGCCGGTACTCCTTGATCTTCTGGTGAGTTACATCGCGCACGCCTTTGATCCCAATTTCACGGTCTACATGGGCCCCATGAAGGAACTGGTCTTCGGCGGCCTGATCATTCTCTTCATCATCTTTGAACCAGAAGGCCTGGTGGGGATCTGGATTCGGCTGCGGGACTATTTCAAAATCTGGCCCTTGCCTTATATATCCGAGTAGGGGCCTCACAGATTGAAGTGGCGCCCTCGGAAATGCGGGCGGGCATCGCTCTATTTCCTGTGCCAGGGAAGCCGTGCCTCCGGATCGGTCCAGAAAACCGCAAGCGATAGACTTGTAATAAATCCACCTGCGCAAAAGGCAATCCAAACGGAGAACCCCCACTCCGCTGGGGGGCATGCCTTCAACAGACAAAGGCCGACCACGCCATTGACCCAGGCCCAGATGACATTCGTAGCGGGACCGGATCTGCGGGCGAACGGTGTCATATGTCTTTTCCCGCAAATCCCCCGGACCAAATGAGGTATGGCATTAAACAGGAATACGCCCGAAAAGAATGGTGCTAGATATTGGGTCACACCATTACACCTCCCCTCCCTATGATATCTTGAACAACGGAATAAGGATCCCGTTTCCCGTAAAGGACGTCCTGCACGGCTTTTTCCATTGCTCCACACTGTTCATATTGTTCGCGCAGGAACTTGGCCACCTCGTGTTCCAGGATCGCTGTTAACTCATTCCTTACCTGCCGTTCCCGGCGTTCTCTGTTGTTTGCATGACTGTCAAAACACTCGAAAAGGACCGCAACGAGTTCCGGCACACCCTCTCCGGTGTTGGCTACGGTTCTGAGCACGGCGGGCTTGGGAGATCCTTCCTTACAGCCCAATTCCAGCATTGCCCTCATATCCTCCGCCACTTGGTCTGCTCCCTCTCGATCAGCCTTGTTGACCACAAAAATATCACCGATTTCCATGATTCCGGCCTTCATGGCCTGTATTGAGTCACCCTGGCCAGGGACACAGATAACCAGGACCACATCGGCTGTTTTCACCACCGCCACTTCGTCCTGTCCCACTCCGACGGTTTCTATGATGACAAAATCCTTGCCGAAGGCATCCATGATCTTGACCACATCGCGGGCGGCTTGGTTCAGCCCTCCCAGGGCACCGCGCGTGGCCATCGATCGGACAAATACTCCATCGAGGAGGCTGACTGATCTCATCCTGAGCCGGTCTCCCAGAAGGGCACCACCGGAAAATGGGCTTGAAGGATCCACCGCAATAATTCCCACCTGGAAGCCTCGTTCAATCAGTTCTAATGTGATCTTATCCGTTAGGGTACTTTTACCAGCCCCCGGCGACCCAGTGATTCCTAAAACGCGGGCTTTTCCAGTATGAGGGTAAATGGCACGCATGCCCTCCATCCACCCGGGCTCTCGATTTTCCACACGGGTAATCATCTTAGCCAGAGCCCGAATTTCTTCGTTTCTTATACCTTCCGCCAAATTTTTCCAATCTTTAATCACTTCTCAGATTCCCCGTGTATATGAGCAAGTTAACCACGACCTTGTCGAATTCCTGAGTGGTATAATAATGTTGATTTTCCACTATTCGGCACGATCCGTCGCCTAGAGTCCTTTAAAGACCGGTTCCCGTTTTTCCAAGAATGCCTTAAACCCTTCTATGAAATCTTGGCTTTGAAGTGTAACTCCCAGCACATAAGCCTCATAGTCAAGGGCCTGGGCAAGGTCCATCTTGTAAAAATTCTGGAGTCCTCTTTTTGCAAACGCGATCGGGATAGGCGCATTACGGGCCATCCGGCGGGCCAGATCATAGGTGACGCTCAACAGTTCATCGTGTGGGACCACCCGATTAACCATGCCTATTCTCAACGCCTCTTGGGCGTCAATTACCTCTCCCAAAAAGATCAGTTCCGCCGCCTTTGCATATCCCACAAGGCGAGGAAGAAAATAGATTCCGCCCCAGTCAGGATGAGCTCCCCGCCGTGTGAAGACCTGACCAAACCTCGCTTTTTCACTGGCGACTCTGATGTCGCACGAAAGAGCCAAGTTACAGCCACCTCCCGCGGCAACGCCGTTTACTGCTGCGATGACAGGCTTTTCCACTGTATTAATGGCAAGAACCACTTTGCACATGGTATGCCGTTCATTGGAAGCTGTGGGTGAAAGGGCCTGGGTCTTTCCAGAGACGAATTCATCCACGTCCCCGCCCGTACAAAATGCCTTTCCCGCACCCGTAATGACAATCACTCTGACATCTGGATCCGAGCACACGTCTTCCAGGGCCTCTAGAATCTCTTGCCGCATCCTGCCGGCAAAGGCATTATATCGTTCCGGTCGATTAAGGGTTATGGTTCCTATTTTGTCCTTTTTGTCCAGTAGCACATGCTCCCATACCATTATTTTTCTCCCTTAATACCTAAAAAAATGGTGGATAGTTGAGATGAAAGGGATTCGACCTCCTTCATCATCTCCGGTATGATCTCCCCTATATTTTTCAACTCCGTTATGAGCCCTGCCACCTGACCACAGGGCATCAGAGAACTGTCCGCATCTCCACCTGATTGAACATAGGACTTGTCACCAGACGCAGTGAGCCTATCATCCTCTTGAGCCTTATCCGTGCGGCTGATCATCATGGAGGCCTTGTTTTTCAAAACCCTGATTGGCATGGCGCCTTTTCCCAAAAGGAGCGTGGAATCGCTCTTGGCGGTTATCACAAGTTCTTTAAAAAAATCGGGAACCGGACATTCACTGCTCCCAAGGAAACGAGTTCCCATTTCGACACCTTCAGCTCCTAGGGCAAATGCGGCGAGCAATCCTCGAGCATCGCCAATGCCGCCAGCGGCTACCACCGGGATCCGGAGCACGTCAACTAACTGGGGAACCAGGCATAAGGTGGTTACCTGTTCTCGTCCGATGTGTCCACCGGCCTCAAATCCCGTGGCAATGACCCCATCGACTCCGGCTGCCTCTGCCTTCACGGCCATGTCCACGGTAGAAACCTTATGCAAAACCTTTATGCCTGCCTCTCGAATGCGGTCTATAAACTTGCCAGGGTTCCCAGCAGATGTGGTTATAACTTTAATTCCCACCTCAATAGCTATTTCCAGCGCTTCGCTGGCGTTGGGACGGTAAAGCGGGATATTCACGCCAATAGGTCGGTTTGTAAGATCTCGTGCTTTCATCAATTCCGACCTCAAACGATCAGGAGAAAGACCGGAAGCGGCGATCTGGCCAAAACCGCCACTCTCGGAAACAGCGGCGGCCATCTCCCCCAGCGTGATAAGACGCATCGGCCCCAGAATAATGGGGTAAGCAACTCCCAGAATTTCGCATATTCGATTTTTCATGGCGCATTCCCCAAGGTAGTTCCATACTTTTCTTTCAACTCAACTTTTTTGATCTTTCCGCTGGCGGTTATGGGAAGGTGATCCACAAATTTTATGTGCCTCGGAAATTTGTACCTCGCAATTTTGCCTTCAAGAAAGTCATAAATCTCTTGTTCCGTCATATCGTTGCCTTTTTCCACCACCACAAAGGCCATGCCCGTTTCTCCCCACTTCTCATCGGGTACACCGATAATAGCGACGTTAACGATCTTGGGATGTCCGGCGAGCACTTTTTCGATTTCAGCAGGATATACATTTTCGCCCCCGCTGCGGTACATGTCCTTGGCTCTGTCAACAATGTAGAAGTAACCCTCATCGTCCTGGTATCCTAGATCACCCGTATGAAGGACGCCGTTTACAATGGTCTGAGCTGTCTCGTCAGGCATATTCCAATAGCCGCTCATCACGGTTGGACCCTTTGCCACAACCTCCCCGATTTTTCCCGGAGGCTGTCTCCGACCTTCTTGATCGACGATCCAAATCTCGGTGAAAAATCCGGGCATCCCGACCGAGCCCTCTTTACGCTGAATATCCTCCTTGGGCAGCATCATCATGGCCGAGTTTTCAGTCTGACCGAACCCCTGTTGCATATGAATACCCCGTTTGGCAAGCTCCTCAAGCAAGAGCGGTGGCGTACGCTCCCCGCCACCGATCACCTGCCTCACACTGCTGATATCGACCTGGTCCAGCTTGCCGGATTCGAGGATGAACTTCCACATCGTCGTCAGGGCGAAAATCACCGTCGCTCGGTACGTCTCGATGTCCAGAGCGAATCTCTCCGGGTCGAAGCCCTGCCGCATGACCGTAGTAGCACCGGCACACAGAGCCGGGTTAAGGCTGATAAACAGCCCTCCGGAATGAAAGAGAGGTAGTTGAGCCAGATAGACGTCATCAGTACCTAGTCCGTTGTAAAGCATGATCTGGAAGTTCTTGAAAAAGGTCTGATGGTGCGAGACCACGGCTCCCTTGGGTTGCCCGGTCACACCCGAAGTGTAAATGATGGCCAGAGGGTCGTTCAGTTCCACGGGCCGGTCCACCTCCGGCTCGTCCTTGGGCCAGCCGGCCACGGCCTGCTCATACGACACGGCCCAGTCAGGACACTTGGACGCATGGGGGCCAAGACTCTTCACGAACAAATATTTATCCTCATCGATGGGCACATTGCCTCGAATGGAGTCGATTGTGACGGTGAAGGCGTCGTGGAAGGCAAGTAGGCGAGCCTGACAGTTATTGAGTTGGTATTCCAATTCCGGGCCAACCAGCCGGAAGTTGAGCGGTACAAATATCAGGCCGATCTTGGCAGCGGCAAAGTAAAGGTAAACGAACTCCGGGCAGTTGAGCAGGTCTACGGCGATACGGTCGCCTTTCTTCAAGCCCAAGCCCTGGAGGTAATGGGCGGCCTGGTTGGACCGTTCGTTGATCTGCCTAAAGGTAATGGGCCGGTCCTCGAAAATTATGGCCGATTTGTCCGGTGTGAATACGGCCCGTTTTGCGGCAATGTATCCGATATTCCATTCCATGAACGAATCTCCTTTCCGTCAGAATATTGAGCATCCTTGATCCCTTGGAGGCGATATGGAGTCGAGAATAAACGGCCTCCGAACGCTGGGCCGGCACAATGCGGTCAAGGCCCCGGCGGGAGGAACCAGGTCATCTCCGCGGCACTTGAAACATCCTCCGATGTCTTCGTTGGACGGAACTCGACTCTCTCAGACGAGATTCACCTGCCGTATCACACTTCGCACGTTCGGCACTTCATCCAGGGAGCGAAAAGTCGACATCAACGTAACGGCTTTCCGCTCGCCCAACACGGGTGCGCACAGGTCCATGAATTTACTCTCGACCTTGCTCCGTTTTTTAGAAATCTCCGGGATCTCATTCAGGACGTCCGACTGGCCCTCAAAAACCCGACCGTCTCGGGTCTTGACCTCAACCCGGGCCTCCAAGGCCGATATCTGCGGATCGGGAACAACGGCAATCTTTTTCATTATTGATTGGACCTCCGGATCCCGTACCATTTCATCGGTAAAAGCCTGAATCCCCGTATTTCCCCTCAATAGTGCGTTGGCCACACAGTAGGCGTAACTGAACTTACCCTCAAGGCCGGTCTTCGGATCGGGATTTCCGGCGATGTCGATAGCCATACGGGACGCATGGACGGTCAAGCTCTCAATCTCATTCAGGTCCAAGCCCTCCCTGGCAACGACGTCCAGGGCCGCCTCGATGGGCGAGTGGGTGGCGTGGCAAGACGCGTGATATTTTTGGACCAGCTTGTCAGCCTCCCAGGTCTTGCCCAAGGATGCCAGCGCCTCCTGGTTGACCGCACCTTTCAGTAGGTCGAAAAAACCGTGTTGTCCTTCAAGGATGTCCTCGGCGCTGGTGAAACCGTTTTCGGCCAGCAAGGCCGATTCCAGCCCCACCTGTGCGGCCTTGCCAGCGTGATAAGGCTTGGTCATGGTGCCAAAAACACGCTTCAATCCAGAAGCCTGGGTACCTGCGATCCCCAGGGCCCAGAGAGCATGTGGCTCGTCCAGTACCAACAGACGCGCGCATCCAGCCGCGGCGGCCAGGCGGCCTATTGTTGACGTACCGTGCCATCCGGCTGCATAGTGTTCCAGGCCCGCGCAGGCGCCTATGGTGGCCCCAATCTTGAGGCCGATCAGGTATGCCGTCAACAGTTCACATCCGCTTTTTTCCTTCCACTCAGCCAAGGCCGTCAGGGCGGGGAACAAGATCACCGACGGATG
The DNA here is from genome assembly GCA_019307945.1 of Deltaproteobacteria bacterium. Classification (GTDB taxonomy): domain Bacteria; phylum Desulfobacterota; class DSM-4660; order Desulfatiglandales; family Desulfatiglandaceae; genus B17-G16. The sequence goes on from JAFDIS010000040.1 coordinate 18,139, forward strand.
GCCCAGAAAATCGGCCATGGAGTCATCGTAGTCCAGGGCGTGAGAGGCGGAACCGTTGATGAGCGCAGCCTGGCACGCGCTGACCTTCATGCCCCGGCCCAGGATGGTGGCCTGCGGGAATCCACCCATGAGTCGGGCAAAGTGGACCAACTTTTCCACCAAGGGCTCCTCTTTCCCGGCCATCAGCACGGCAAACCAGTCGAGCCAGGCAACCTTGGCGTGCTCATACATTTCGGCCGGTATATCCTCAGGCCAGGTTTCGGCGATGAAACGGGCCAAGTTCCTTGTCAGTCCGACTTCGCTGACTTTCATTGTTCTCTCCTTGTCCTCATCCTCCCTGCCCGGGCGCGTCATGGGCAGTAGGCTGCCTCACCCAATCAACAAACCAGGCAGAAAAAGGCTGAGCCGGGGAAAAGTATATAAAATAATCATGCCCAGCAGCATAAGCAGGTAAAAGGGCAGCATGCCCTTGATAATCGGGGCGAGTCTCGACCCTGTGATACCTTGGATCACGTATAAATTGAGCCCCACGGGTGGAGTGATGAGCGCCATTTCCATATTGAGGGTCATTAGGACCGCGAACCAGATGCCGTCAAAACCCATTTTCATAACAATGGGATAGAGGATGGGCAGCGTAATCATCATGACGGACGCCACTTCAAGGAACAGCCCCAGAACGGCGAGCAAGATCATCATGGCAAGGATGACCATCCCCGGGGAAAGGCTAAGATCGGTGATAGCCGACATAGCCATCTGAGGCAGGCGAAGCAGGGTAATGAAGCGGCCCATAGTAAGGGCGCCTGCGATTATAATCAGGATAAAGCCGGCGTTGAGTCCGCACTCAGTCATAAGGCGCGGCATGTCCCTCAACCTGACTTTGCGCCGCAACAATACCATGGCGATGGTGTAGATGGCGGCCACTGCGCCGCATTCCAGAACGGTGAAGACACCGGTAAAGAGACCAGCCACGATCAGCAATGGGACCAGGATGACCCAGACCGCATTACCCAGGGCCCGCCAACGCTCGTTCCATGACGGAGCGATTTCCTTTTCATAAGCCCGGGTCCGCCAAGCGTACAGAAACGTGTAGAGGACAAACATCATCACCAACAAGAGACCCGGGATGATGCCTGCTATCAAGAGTTTGCCCATTGACTCTTCAGTCACGGCGGCGTACAGGATCATGGTCCCGGATGGCGGAATCATGATGCCCAGAGTGGATCCGGAACCTACCAGTCCATAGGAAAAGGACTTCCGGTATTTCCTTTTGGTCAAGGCCGGTAAAGCGATCAGGCCGATGGTCGCCACGGTGGCCACGCTCGAGATGGAGATGGCTGCGAAAAACGCGCAGGACAAAATGGTCGCCAGACCCAGCCCCCCCGGCAAACCGCCGATCCATTTGCTGAAAAGTTCATAGAGTTCTTCCCCGCTTCCCGAGCCTTCAAGAATAAAGCCCGTCAGAATAAAGAGGGGCAGGGCGGCCAACGTAAAATTGCCGATTCCAGCGTAAAAAATTTCAGGCACCTGAGTCACGGCCAAATGACCGCCGAAGTGGAGATAAAGTCCCATCATACCCAACAGGCCCAGGGCCGCGAAAATCGGCACACCTGCGAAAAGGATAACCAGCAGGAAAACCACCACACCCAGTGCGGGATGGGTGACGAGCAGCCAGCTCGAAACGGCCATCAGCACCACAAACCAAAACAAGGCCTGTAAAAAGGCTTTGTCCCACAAGCCTACATCTTCCTTTCCGGTCTGCATCCCATCCGGCCGGGTAACGCTGAACACCCGTCGGGCGTTGCTCAGGAGATCTGAGATCATTTGGAAGCAAAGGAGAAAAGCGCCGATGGGCATGGCCAACTTCATGGGCCATATGACGGGGGCCCAGATCGATGCCGAGGTCTCTCCGCTTTGGAAGGACTCCCAGAAATCCAGCCAGGAAAAATAAAGCAGTATGATGGTGAAAACCAGAGTCAGCGTCAGGGTCACAAAATTCCACAGCAGGGCGGTCCGGGCCCCGAAACGGCTGATAAGCAGATCGACGCGTACATGGCGTCCCAGTCTCTGACACATGGCCAGCGTGAGCAGGCTAAACCAGACCATCAGAAAGGTAACCAGCTCGATGGACCATGTCGTAGGAGCATTAAAGAACCTCCGCATCATGATCTCATACAGGACGACAAAAAGAATGGTCACAAGCGTTATTCCCGCCGCAAACGCTCCGACCCAAGACATGATGCCCGAGCCTCGTTCAATCCACCCGATCAATCGCTTCACCACCGTCCCCATTTCGTTTTGAACCGCGTCGATTATTCTGGATAGATCCGAGTCTCGTTGATGCCGTCTCGGCCTTTTCGAGAGGCCGTTGATCCAAGGCAGAGCAGCAACTTCCGCCCGGAATCGGTTCGGACCCGCATCCCCCCGCATAGAATCATGTTGTTCTCGATAGCTATATGCCCTTCCAGGGACTGACTCGGAGGAGATACAACTTACGTCTTCGTCTCAATGCAACAAGGACTCCCTCCAATCCACTCCTCCCGGCAAGACAACAAAGTGAAAACGGAACGCTGGTCGACACCGCCAGCGTTCCTGTGCTCGAAGCTATCTTGCCTTGGTTTCCTCCACCCATGCGTCATGCTGATCGACGAGTTTCCGGCCGAACCGTTTCACGGCCGCCGCTCTCAAGGCGGGTTCGATTACCGGCGCAAAGACCTTTTCGTATTCATCCCTGGATACCTCGTAGATATCCACGCCCTTGGTTTTCAAGGCGGCTATGATCTTGTCCTCCATGGCCAGGACCATCTTGGTGCATGCCTCAGTAGCCTCTTTCCCGGCGTCCATTATGACCCGCTGCAGATCAGGGGGCAGGCTGTCGAACCACTGCTTGTTCGCCACAATCTGGAAGTCGGTGGTCAGGTAACGAGGCATGAACACGTATTTGGCAACTTCATACCACTTGCGAGCATAGAACGATCCCAACCCTGAGTGCGCGCCCTGGATGGTGCCGCGCTGGAGGGCCATGTACACGTCGGCCGAACTCATGACCGTTGGCACACCGCCCAAAGCCCTGGTTTCAGCCGCCAAAGCGCGGGAGGATATCCGGATCTTCATGCCTTTCATATCTCCCGGCCTACGAACCGGTTTGGTCAGGATGTATCCGGCCCGGGCGGCGTAAAGGATGGGAGCGATAACGACGCAATTGGCCTTTTCTGCCAGCAACTTTTTCTGATAGTCGTACAGGGGGCCACGATAGAGGCGAAAATAATGGGCGAGGTCATCGTACGACTTTCCACCGTAAGGATAAATTTCCGGAATCAAACCGGCCCACCAAGGAAAGTAGGTCTGAGCCATCTTGACTGTGCCGTTGAAAATCGCCTTGGGGACCTCCTTGTCCCTTAAAAGCTGGCCAGATGGAAAAGATTGCAACTCAAGACGGCCGTTGGAATGCTCGGTTGTCGTCTTGCAAAAAAGGTCCATAGCCTTCGTGATGGGATGACCTACCGGCATCTGGCTGGGGACCTGAATCTTCCGAACATAGTCTCCTGCTTGTGCCGAACCGACGCCGGGCATCCACATAACCAGGGACAACAGTACACTGAACAGTACGGCCTTACCAACAATACTTCTCATTTCTCCCTCCTTGACATCTCAGGTTTCTTGGGTTCAAGACCGCAACCCCAGCACAAATCCCAGTACAGAGGGTCGGCCTCACTTACCTGTGAACAGGGGGCTGCGCTTTTCCAAAAAAGCGGCTTGACCTTCCTTCAGGTCTTCACTGTTGAAAGCCTCGGCCACGATTTTCTCCGCCTCCCGCCGGTCCTGTTCGCTGATCACAAAGCTTCCGGCCAGGATGGACAGAATACGCTTGGTTCCTTTGACCGACAGAGGTGCGTTGGCTGCGATCTCTTCGGCAAAACCGTAGGTGACCGCCTCCAGTTCCTCTCTGGGCACCAAGTAGTTGACCAGACCCATTTCCTTGACCCGCGGGGCGTCATAATAACGGCCCGTGTAGAACAATTCTCTCGTCAAAGGCAGACCCAGGATCTGAACGAAACGAACCAGACCTTCAAGCGGATAAACCACGCCCAGCTTGGCCGGGGGCATACCCATACGTATATGATCCGCGGCCACGCGCATGTCGCAGCAGACTGCAAGCTCGCACCCGGCACCGAAGGCGTACCCGTTGAGCATGGCGATGACTGGATAGGGATAATTAATAACGCTGCTCATGGCCAGTTCCAGGGGATTTTGCACCTTGAGTTTTTCTGCGATTTCCGGATCGACATTAGTGGGAATCGAGCCGATGTCATAGCCTGATGAAAACGCCTTGTTTCCCGTACCCCGAATGACCACACAGCGAACCTCGTCCTTGCGGCGGAGTTCTTCCAAAGCCTGGTGAATCCTCACGAGCAGTTCGGGCGAAAGGGAATTGCGCTTTTCCGGGCGGTTGAGGACCAGAGTGGCCACAAGTCCCTTTTTTTTCACGACTAGGACGTCACTATCCACAATCTAAACCTCCCTATGAATGCCGATGACCTTCCTGGCCTCGAGCTCTAAAATTTTTTCCTCGGGATATTCCAGCAGCCCAGCTAGCACCTCGTGGGTGTGTTCCCCCAGTTCAGGAGGGCACTGGAAACGTTCCTCCATGCCGATGGCCTTGATCGGATTGCCCGCCAACCTGACCTCGCCAGCCCTGGGGTGGGGGATGCTGATGGTCATCTTTCTCTCCTTGACTTGCGGATCTTCAAGGGCCTGAGCCAGAGTGTTGACGGGCGCGCAGGGCACGCCTTGGGCCTCGAGGCGCTGGAGCCATTCGTCGCCCGGCCGCCGGATGAGGGTATCCTTGATGATCTTTGTGAGTTGGTCGTGGTTCTTCAGGCGTTTTTCCGCGGTATCGAAACGCTCATCCCTGATGAGTTCCTCCATGTCCAGAGCTCGACAGAAGCATTCCCAGAACTTAGGTGTCACACAGGTTACCACGATCCATCTGTCCTTTGTCGGAAACGCCTCATAGGGCACAATCAATTCATGGCGCGATCCCTGGGGCCCAGGGTCGTCTCCGGTCATAAAGTAATAGGCCGACAGATAGGTGCTCATGGAGACGAGGCAGTCCAACAGACCGACATCGATTTTCATACCCTGCCCGGTAGTGCGGCGATGGTTGAGGGCGGCGAGAATGCCGATGACAGCGAACATGCCGCCAGCCACGTCTCCCACCGGCAGACCCATGCGGCAAGGAGCCCCGCCGGGCTCGCCGGTCAGCCCCATGGCCCCGCTGAGGGCCTGCACGATCAGGTCGAAGGCGGGTCGGTCCCGGTAGGGTCCGCTGTGACCGAATCCGCTGAGGGAACAGGAGATAATCCCGGGATTGTAATGTTTGATCTTCTCATAGTCGCAACCCAGCCGCCGGAGGGCATCGGGCCGCATGTTGTCGACAACCACGTCGCAAATCTTGACCAAGTCGTAAAAGACGGCCAGACCGGCGGGCTGTTTGAGGTCCAAAACAACGCTTTTCTTGTTGCGGTTGATGGACAGGAAGTAGGTGCCTATGCCGCCGGGGGTAACGTGTCCGCCGTACCGGGTAAAATCGCCCATCCGGTCTTCGATCTTGATGATTTCAGCACCCAGATCACCCAGAATCATGGTCCCGTAAGGTCCGGCCAGCATGCGAGTCAGATCCAGGATGCGCACGCCCGAAAGCAGCCCCGTCATCCTGCGCCTCCTTCCCCGCGCCGGATCTTCACGTGCCTCTTAATGGATTCAACCACCTGCCCGATCTCGGTGCCGGAGGTGAATATCTCGGCCACCCCCATTTCTTTGAGAGCTGGAAAATCTTCCTCCGGGATAACCCCCCCGACAAAGAGGACTACGTCGTCGCCCCCCCCCTCTTTAAGTTTATCCGCCACGCTGCGGACGAGCCCCAAGTGGGCGCCGGACAGAATGGAGAGGCCCACGACTTGTACGTCTTCCTGTAAAGCGGCCTTAACGATAGCCTCCGGCGTCTGGCGCAGTCCGGTATAGATGACCTCGAAGCCAGCATCGCGTAGCATGTAGGCAATGACCTTCGCCCCCCGGTCGTGTCCGTCCAGTCCGGGTTTGCCGATCAGAACCCTGATTCTCTGTTCCATTCTCGTTCTCCTTCAGTCAAAGATTGGATCGCAATGCACCAGCGCCACTGGTATGCCCACACGGCGCTCGAGTTCCTTGTATACCGTTCCCCTCAGGTCCCTGCCCCAGCCGCTGAGATGAAAAGGCGACGAGGGCAACAGAATCAAGTCCGGACGTCCCAGTCTCTCGTCCAGGAAATCATGCACGGCCCGGACAAAATCTTCTACTACCAGCAGGTCGCCCATGAAGATGTTTCCCCCGAAATAGTGATTGACTGGGACTCGCAGATACAGGACCACATTTGAAAAATGAGCCTGTTCGCGGATCATCTTTTCCAGGGCGGGCTGGATCAGGCGGGAAGTCAGCAGCAAAACGCATGAGGCCCGACGCAGTACGACGACTCGGCGCAGATTTTCGATCCAGGAAGGAGGCAAGCCCGAACTGGCGAAGACGATCCCCAAATTGCCCACCGTGCGGGGGTCGTAAGGATAGTCGAATCGGCTGGGTTCGAGTTCCAGGTCCACCTTGCCGCCTTGCCTCTGAACAGTCATGGGAATACGGTTCCGATCGCTTTGATGCAATAGAGTCAATAAGGACCGGGCCTGAGGCCGATTTTTCACCGCGAGTCCGCACAGGGTCAAAATGCGGTCTCCAGCTCGGAGGCCAGCCATGTCCGCTGGCGAATTCTTGATCACGCCAATGGGTCGGGGATCGTTTACGGATTCCGGATCCTGGTATTCCTCGTACAGCCCGGGACGGAGGATCAGAGGGCTATTCGTCTTCCCCCGCAAGGCCCGCACCGTTTCCTTGATCTTCATCCATACCTTGTCGCTATCAAAAAGCTCCCGCTCCGCAAAAAAGCGGGAGTATCCGGGGAGACTGATCTGGAAAAAGGCGGGATCGCTTTTGTCGGCGAATGCCACTGTGTCTTTGAGGTCGTCGATCATATCCCGGGTAGATGGAAAGGGCCAAGGCACGATGACGACGGAGTAAGGCAGTCCAGCCGCCTGGAGACAAGCCATAGACTCGATGGCTGTGTCGGGCCTGGGATCGCGCATCAGCCAGCGCCGGCGGGTCGGCGAGGCGGAGTTAAGGGAAACGTCCAAGAAAAGAGGGCGGAACTCGGTCAGACGCTTGATGGTTTGCACCCCGAGCAGCGATCCGTTGGTGGGGATACGGATCGTCTCCTGCGTTTTTCGTCGCAGTGCGGCCAGGAGGTCCATGATGCGGGGATGGAGGAGGAACTCACAGGGACCGCCCATGCGTGGAAAGAGCCCCACTCCGGAGGCAGGCACGTAATGTGATATCCTGGTCAGGATCTCCCGGTATTCCTCTTCCGGGGCGCGCGGTGCGGGCCGGAAGGCCGGAGGGCTGCCAAGGTTGTAACAGAAGCGGCAGTTGAGATTGCAGCGGCTCGCGGCATGAGCCAGTATATCAGCGGCTCCACCTACTGTGCTTAACCACTGGTCCGGGCGTCTGAGCCTGAAGCCGTCAACCGCAACCCGGCGGCCCTGGAACTCAAACTCGACGACATCGAGGAGTGACTCGGCGAGATGCCTCACGTAGCCCAGGCGCGGCTCGTAGATGTCCAGAGGGTCACATGTTTCCCTTTTCGGACCGCTTTTCGGCTCGGGATAAAGCTCGAAAATTGCCTCCGGATCGCTGAGCAGGCTGAAGCCATCGATCTTGACCTCCTCTCCCCGCCAGGTCAGGTTCAAAAGGTCGAGCAACTTCCGCAGGTGCTGTGCGACCATCTCCCTGAGATTAACCGCAACGCGACCCTCCTTCCGGTCCAGTGGGAAGCGGAACACGTATTCCGGCTCGCGCGCGGGCTCAAAATATGGATGGCGGTTCGTATTCACCAAAAACGCCTCTCAGTACGTCGCAGACTTCCTGCAGAGTCACGTAGGCCTTGGCACACTCTATCATCAGTGGCAGTAGGTTTTCCCTTTCGTCCTTTGCCTTTTGCTCCAGTTTACCCAACAGGCGCCTGACTTCCTTCTGGTCGCGCATCCGTTTGACCTCTTTCAGATTAGCGATCTGTCGTTCCTCTGCTCGGGCCCGGCGCTCCGGATCGTAAGGGTGCGGGACGAGCCGGTTCGTTTGGACCTCGAGTTCATTTTCGCCGATGAAGCAGTTCACACCGACGATCTGGATGTCGCCGTTTGAAATGGCCCGTTGGTACTTGTACGCGCTTCGGGAAACCGCCCGCTGAACGTAGCCCTTTTCGATTGCAGCAACGATGCCGCCCATCCCGTCGATCTTGTCCATCTCGGCCTGGGCCGCAGCCTCAATCTCATCCGTCTGGGCCTCCATATAGTATGAACCGGCAAATGGGTCGACCACGTCGAGGATCCTGGCTTCGCAGGCCAGGATGCGGCCTGTGTCCTGGGCCAGTTGCTGGGCTTCACGGCTCCAGCCCAGGCCTAGGGGCTCGTCGTAGGGCGGAAAAGCCGCCGGCGGGCCGCCTGACATGGCCCCCGCCATGGCCCCGATAGTCGCCCGGATAACATTGTTGAGAGGTCTCTGCTTGGTCGTGCTCGAGGGGCCGATGTGGGCGCAGATGGGCTGCCGGATAATCATGCTCCGCGGATCCTTGGCCCCGAAACGCTCCTTGAGGAGGCGAGCGTACATGCGCCGTGCGGCGCGCTGGAAGGCGATCTCCTTGAGGACTTCCATGCTGCCGCCGAAGGCGTTGAAGGTGAAACGCGGGGCAAAGGCGTCCACGTCCTGACCGGCGTCAACCCCGGCCTGGATATAGGCGGTGGCGATGCTAAGACTGAAGGCCAAGTCCTGCACGCGGGTGGCGCCGGCTTCGCGAATATGATACCCGCCCATGCTGGTAATGTTCATGCGCGGCATGTGCCGGGTGATGAAGACCAGGGTGTCACGAAAAAGCCGCATGGCCGGGCCAGGAGGGAAAATGTACGTTCCCCGGGCGATGTACTCCTTGAGGATGTCGTTCTGGGGCGTGGCCCTAAGTCGATCGATGGGTATGCCGCGCTTTTCGGCCAAGGCAACGTACATGGCGATCAGGTAGATGGCCGAGGCGTTGACCGTGAAGTTGGAAGCGATATTATCCAGGTTAAGATCGCCCTGGTAGGGTTCGTAAATCACTTCCAGATCGCGCAGCGTGTCGATGGCCACACCAACCTTCCCGACTTCCCCCTCTATAAGTTCGTTGTCCGAATCGTAACCGCACTGAGTGGGCAGGTCCATGGCCAGGTTGGGGCCCTGCCTGACCCCGCGCTCGATGTTCTGTCGGTAGTAGTCCCGGGTGTCTTCAGGCGTGCCGTAGCCCGAATACATGGCCGCCCGGGTCAGGCCCGAACTCTGGGGAGCCTTGGCCGCCAGTCGGGACAACCCAGCCATAGGATCGAAGGGGTAGGTCCCGGCCGTGAAGGGATACTGGCCCGGGAAGCCGACTTTCTCCAAAAAATCGAAGTCGCTTCGATCGAGCGGCGTGTAGTACCGAGCGGGCGGCTCCTGGAGAAACGAAAACCGCTCCATCGCCTTTTTCAGTGCCCCCTCTTCCCACGCCTTTTTCTCCGCCTTGATCTTGTCCTCTTGCTCGGTCATGGTTCCCCCCGAAAACGTCGCATGCGCCTACGCTCAGGATTTGGTCCTGACCAGTTCGGCCGTGCTTTGGTATGTGTCACCCGGGAAATGGGTGATCGCCATTTCCAAGGCCCTTTCGGTCTTTGTAAAATAGGTCCGCTTAACCACCAACAGTGGATGCCCTCTAGCAACCCCCAGCAATCCGGACAGTCTCTCGTCGGCTAATGCCGCAGAGGTTATCTGATGGGCTCGAACGGCGGAATCCAACGCTGCCCTCTCCACCCTCTGGATGAAATACGGGCTTTCCAGTTCCTCGATTTCGATGCTCCAGCCCATGTCCTCAGGGACATAGGCCTGAAAAAACGCCTTGTGTCCTTCGTAAAAACGCAGTCCCTCGAAAAGCCACAGCCTTTCGTCAGGTTCCAGCCTCATGTCCCGGACCATATCAGCCGTAGGTTCGATCAACGTTTTCTCTTTCAACACGAGAGTTGTACAGGCCCCCAGCAGAAGGAGATCCTCCAACGTCCCATAGAGTTGATAACGTAATGGGCCGTTTTCCTGTCGATTGACGAAGGTGCCCCTGCCCTGCTCCCGGCGTATGAAGTTGTTGCTCTCAAGGATCATCAGGGCCTGACGTACCGTGGTGCGGCTGACGCCGAATTCTTCACAGAGTTCTTTTTCCGTGGGAAAGGAACGATCGAAGGCAAAAGTTCCGGACATGATCCGTTTTCTGAGGACCCGTTCGAGCTGGCAGTAAAGTGGGATGGGTTTTTTTCTCAGCTTCAAGGGTATGAAACCTCGATTTTCGACTTAACATGCTTAAGTAACAAAGGTTTTCACCTTTTAAAGAAGCTACTCAGTGCCTGAAACATTATAACGTCATTACAAATATGTCAAGAAAAAATGGCCTCTACTGCCACAATGCCTCGCTCCCAGGGCTCGGCACCATGCCCTTTTCAGTGATCTACCCCTTCTTTCCCTCTCCAAGATCATTCATTGTCTGACCACCCCTGCGGGTCGTGTCCCATGACAAGCTTTGGATATTGACTTTGTCGGTCGGGTATTATAGGTTCAAACCATAGTCAATAGTCAACTGAAGGTTGAATGATTTACATGCTTTAACTTTTTGATTTTACAAAGCTTTTGAGGCAAATAATCGCCTTTCTTTCAAAATGGAGCAGCGATGAGACTAGGATCACCCCCATCCGTGCCTGTCATCATTGGAGTTGGCCAGTACGTACACAGACCTTCAAGACCCGGCGAGGCCATGGACCCTCTGGAAATGATCCGGAAGGCTATCGGAGAGGCGGAACAGGATGCGGGCCTGGCCGGTCTAGCCCGGAAAATCGACACCTTGTGTCTGGTCAATATCTTGTCTTATCCCCCGGATGGCTTACCCGGGGAATTGACCCGGAGGATCCAGGCATCACCCAAAATCCAGGAATACACATGGGTCGGGGCATGCGCGCCTCAGTGGTTCGTAAACCGAACGGCCGACCGAATCTCCTCCGGACAGGCGCGACTCGCCTTGATCTGCGGCGGAGAGGCCTTTTACTCCCTTAAGCTCAAGGCGAAGGATCAAGGTTCCAAGGGCTGGAACCGAACCTTCCCCGCAAAAATGCCCTGGATGGTAGGAGACCTTCGCGACCCGCTGACCGCTCTCGAGGCGAAATACGGATTGCTCCTTCCCGTGCAGATCTACCCTTTATTCGAAAATTCGTTTCGCTACTCTGAAGGGCTGTCCATTGAAGCGAACCGGAATGAACTGGGAGAATTTTGCTCGAAGCTTTCTGCGATCGCTTCAGAGAATCCGAACGCATGGTTCAAGAATTTCAAAACCAAAGAAGAAATCATGAATCCCGGGCCCGGAAATCGCATGATTTCCTTTCCATATACGAAATTTATGTGCTCCATCATGGACGTGGATCAAGCGGCGGCCCTGTTCTTGGCGGACGAAGCCGTTGCAGACGAGCTTGGCATTCCACCGGAGAAAAGGATTTATCCCATCGGCGGCGCTGATGCTTCCGACACCTGGCATGTCTCCATGAGGCGTGACCTTCATGCATCCCCGTCCGTGAAAATCGCGGCCCAGACGGCCATGGCGCAGGCGAAGGTAGACATAGACCAGATCGATTTTCTTGACTTCTACAGTTGCTTTCCCTGCGCCCCCCGTATCACCGCAAGGATGCTGGGAATCCCAAAAGACGACCCCAGGCCTCTGACGATCACAGGAGGCATGCCTTATTTCGGGGGGCCGGGGAACAACTATTCGCTGCACGCAATCTGCAACATGGCGGACTTGCTCAGGCGGGAGCCTGAGAAGATCGGGTTGGTCCAGGCGCTCAGCTGGTTTATCAGCAAGCACTCGGTGGGCATTTATTCCGGCGTTTCGAGGCAGGAAAAATGGGTTTCATCGTCCCCAGATAGCAACCAAGATCGATTGGTCGCTCCTGAAAGCCCCCACATCCGCGAGGAAGGCGAAGGGCCCGCAACGGTGGAGACGTTTACACTTTTTCATGACCGCGACGGTGAAGCAGTCGGAGGGGTCATTTTCGGCAAATTTGAGGATGGAAGCCGGTGTCTGGCAAAGCTGCCGGAAGACCGGTCCGTTTTTCAGGCTATCATGTCTGAGGAGTTTGTGGGCAAACGGGGGAAAGTCAAATTCGTCGATGGCTTCAATATTTTTCGGCCTTAATGTCTGGATGGCGAAGTCGTCCAGCGGCCGAAAAACAGATGAATCGGAAGCAAAGGGGTATTTCAACTGATAAATAATACCGGTTGGTCATGCCAATATAAAGAGGCTGGATTGATTTTAGAAATAGATCAAGATCATGGCAGGGAAACGAGTCCATGTTAGGATGCTGATTATGTAGGAGCCTTTCATGACCGCATCTTCCAACGCAAAACCAGAAATGGTTCCACTTTTTGATCCCAAAGGAATCGCGCTCATCGGTGCGTCCGCCAATCCAAATAAATGGGGTTTTCGAATTCTGGCAAACCTTATCGTGGGCGGCTTTGAGGGCCCTTTATACCCTGTAAATCCAAATGGCGGCGAAATATTGGGGATCAGGGTTTATCCCTCAATCAAAAAAATTCCGCCGGACGCGGATCTCGGCATCGTTACCGTTCCAGCGATCAAAGTATGCGACATTCTCAAGGAGTGCGCAGGTATCGGGCTTCGCTCTCTGATCATCATAAGCTCCGGCTTTTCGGAGACGGGGAGCCGGGGTGAAGCCTTGGAGAACGAGCTTGGCCGCTGTGCCCGCAGGGAAAACATGCGCCTAATCGGGCCTAACACCATGGGTGTATATAGCTCGAAATGCAATTTGCACGCTTTGATGCCGCCTTTGCAGCCCAAAATCGGAGGAGCTTCTTATGTCTCCCAGAGCGGGAATCTTGGTGTCCAGATGCTGTCTTGGGGGCGGGAGAGAGGGGTCGGATTCTGCAAGTTTGTTTCGAGCGGTAATGAACTTGATTTGCGTTGCGAGGATTTCCTCGAATACTTTGCCGAAGACCCTGAGTCGAAGGTGATCATTGCCTATATTGAAGGGTTGGACGATGGAATCGGGTTCTTACAGGCGGCCGGCACGGCCTCCGGGAAAAAGCCTGTGATCGTCTTCAAGGGCGGCAAAACGGAAGACGGAGGTCGAGCGGCCAAGTCTCATTCGGGGGCCCTGGCGGGGAGCTATTCGGTATACACCGCCGCCTTCAGGCAGTCGGGCGTTATTGAAGCGGAGTCTACCGATGCAATGCTGGATTTTACCACGGCTTTCCTTCATTTCCCGCTTCCCAGGGGAAACCGAATCGTCATTATGACCCGCGGGGGTGGATGGGGGGTTGTTTGCGCAGATGCCTGCCGCAAGAGCGGCCTGAGGCTCGTCTCTCTATCCGAAAGAATAATATCCCGATTAAATCAGGTTCTTCCGTCATACTGGAGTCACGGCAACCCCATTGACTTTGCGGCAACGTTAAACCCGGAAGCCTTCCCGAACTGCCTGGAGGAATTGATTAAAATCAACGATGTGGACGGCATCATCGCCCTGGGTATGGAATATGGAGACCGAACGAAATATCTAGCGGACAAGCTCAAAAGCATGAACCGATTGGGGGACATTGATCTCAGAGAAGAAAGGGGCGGAGCTAGTGATATTGAACTTGCATTAGACCTTATGGATGCCTATCAAAAACCGGTTATCATGGTAAGCGGTGTCAGCAGTCATACAAAGGCCGTGTCGATTAATGGAAGAGAAACTGTTTTGTATTCCAGCCCTGAAAACGCGGCAAGGGCCATGGCTGCACTATGGAGATACAGCCATTTTTTATTGAAGACAAAAGCCATGTGAGCAATGTGCATGAGGGGAGAGTCAGATGAACATCATAGAGCAAGCGGCAGCAAAAGGAAGGACCATGCTTTCCGAGTATGAATCTAAGCGAGTCTTGGAGGCCCATGGAATTCCTGTCACACGTGAGACACTGGTAAATAATCTTGATGAACTTGCCACGGCAGTAAAAGAAATCGGATACCCCATTGTTTTGAAGGGTTGTACTCAACATACCGCACATAAGACAGAGAAGGGCCTGATCAAAATCGATATCAGAAATGAGCTGGAGGCGAAGGAAGCTTTCAACACCATCATGACAAATCTGGACGATGACGATAAGTCCGTGCTTGTACAAGAGATGGTAAAAGGAAGCCGAGAACTGATGGCGGGACTGACCCGAGATGCTCAATTCGGCCCATGTGTTATGTTCGGTCTTGGCGGCATATTCGCGGAAATCCTGAAAGACGTTTCATTCCGTGTCGCGCCCATTGAAAAAGAGAACGCCCTTGAAATGATGAAGGAAATAAAGGCCCACAAGATCCTATCGAATATAAGAGGAATGGAGGCGGCCGATCTTGACGCACTCGCCGAAATATTGATCAGCTTGGGCCGTATCGGTCTGGAAAATGAGGAAGTAGATGAGATTGACATCAATCCATTGATCCTTTCAGGCGGCAAACCTGTGGCCGCAGACGCGCTCTTTGTCTTGAAACCGGCTTAGCTCGCCCCCATCCACGAACAAATTCCGGGCTCTATCGGATATCCAGTTCTTGGCTTTCTAGAGACGCCAGGCCCCAATGCACCGCAGAGGGTTCCCTGTTTCAGAAATGAGCCCGCCGGAGCGGGATTGCGCAAGATCAAGGAAACGGGGGACCCATCCGCAGGATGGGGAGTCCGAAGCGCTAGGCGAGGACAAACCGGGGACCCGCCCGAAGGGTGGGGAGTCCGAGCAAAGCGAGGACAAACCGGGGACCCATCCGCAGGATGGGAAGTCCGAAGCGCTAGGCGAGGACAAACCGGGGACCCGCCCGAAGGGTGGGGAGTCCGAGCAAAGTGAGGACAAACCGGGGACCCGCCCGAAGGGTGGGGAGTCCGAGCAAAGTGAGGACAAACCGGGGACCCGCCCGAAGGGTGGCCGGGGATCCTCCCCGAAGGGTGGGGACTGAGCCGAGCGAAGCGTGCGAAGAAATCAAGGGATTACGCGGAGGCGTATCCCGATAAAGGCGGGACACAAGGAATGCCTTCGATTGACGCTTAAATTACGGGCAAAAGCCATTTATGGATGGAAACTAGCCGATTTCCGGTTAATAACCGAGTGAGGAGAAATGGAATATAATCAAAGACTGGTTAGGCAACTCGATAACATTTTTGCCCCCAGGTCAGTAGCAATTGTCGGGCTTCCCCGTGGAATGAAAATCGGGAAACTGTTCCTCACGGCTTTTCAAGACCTAGGTTTCCGAGGCCCCATCTACCCCGTTCATCCCAAGGCACATGAAATTGACGGTTTAAGGACCTATCGAAGCGTATCCGCAGTACCCGGTCCGGTAGACCTGGCCATCATTTTGGTTCCGCATCACAGCGCCCTTCCCGTTGTCCGAGACTGCGCGGCCAAGGGTGTCAAAGGCGCGGTCCTGTTTACCGCGGGATATAAGGAGACCGGGACGCAAGAAGGAAAAACCTTGGAGAACAAACTCGTGCAAGTTGCACGGTCTTCTGGAATGAGGCTTTTCGGTCCCAACTGCATGGGCATCTATGCTCCCAAAACGGGGGTATCCTTCTTTCCCGGCCTGTCCAGAGAGTCAGGAAACGTGGGACTCATTTCTCATAGCGGCTCCCTCGCTAACATCCTTGCACTGATTGGACCGCAAAAAGGGATTCGTTTCAGCAAGGTCGTAAGCCTCGGGAACGAATGCGACTTGAGCAGCGTGGATCTGCTGAATTATCTGGGAAGTGATGAAGCGACGGGAGTTATTGGAGCCTATTTGGAGAATATCAAAAACGGACCAGCTTTTCTCAATGCCCTCAAAAACGCTTCCAAGAAGAAACCGGTTGTCCTTTGGAAGTTGGGGATAACGCCGGAAGGAGGCAAGGCGGCCGCCTCTCATACGGGGGCCTTGTCCGGTTCTCCCACCATATGGAATGCCGTAGTTCGGCAAGGTGGGGCGGTCTCTGTTGTCGGTTTGGATGTACTGCTCGATACCCTGATGGGTTTTGCACTGCTTCCTTCAAATCTGGGAAACCGTATTGCAATTCTGTCCGGGCCCGGCGGTCTTGCGGTTGCCGCTGCTGAGGCTTGCGGCAGGGCCGGTTTAGAGTTGGCGGAAATATCTGAGAAAACCCGATCCGAGCTGTCGAAAGTTATTCCTGCAACCGGGACCAGCTTGCGCAACCCCGTAGATGTAGGATTAACGCCCTCCATACAAATAGACGTCTACGATTTTTCCGCAAAGATACTTGCTGAGGACCCGAGCGTGGATGCGCTTGTCGTTATCGGCAGGGGGATGACAGCCGAGTTGAATGAAGCGTTCGCACACGCCATCATCAAAACTCACGAAAAGCACAAGAAACCTTTCATGATTGTGGACGTTCCGGGGTTTGACAAGGGACTTTCCGAAACCTTTTGCCGGTCCGGCATTCCTTTTTTCCAGACGGTCGAAAGGGCTGTGAGTGTGTATGCTGAAGTCCGCCGATATCAGAATCGTAGCGGAAATATGAAAAGATGATTGACTTTGCAGAAAATCGTCCGAGGAATCACACGGAAGGGAACATATGAAGAGAAAAGAGAATAAACATTTTTTACACGGGTTTTTCACCCCCCGTTCGGTCGCGGTGGTCGGTGCCACCAGCAATCCCTTCAAAGTGAATTTCAGGCTGATGCAGAACCTAATCGCCCTGAACTATCAGGGGCATATCTATCCGGTGAATCCCAAGGAGAAGGAAATCTTCGGAGTCAAGGCATTCGCACGGCTTGAAGACATCCCCGGGAAAATCGACCTCGTGGTCAGCGCGGTTCCCGCCTCCAAGACCATGGACATCGTCAAGGCGTGTCATGCAATCGGGGTAAAGCAATTGGTCATTGTGGCCGGCGGATTTTCTGAGGGGGGTGAAACGGGGAAGAAACGCCACGAGGAGATTGCCTCGTTTGTCAAGGAAAAGGGCATTCGGGCCCTGGGCCCCAATACGCTGACGCCCATCAACACGGCCATAAACTTCGTAATCAGCTTCAACCCCGTCAACCGATTGAAAACCGGCGGCCTGTCCCTTGCCTTCCAATCGGGGTTCTATGAACCCAAAGTGAACTGGATCTTTTCACGTCTGGGTGTCAACAAGGTACTGGACATGGGAAACAAGATGGACATCAACGAAGTGGACGCCCTGGCCTATTTCTCGCAGGACCCCTCCACGAAAGTCATCGCCATGCATGTGGAAAGCCTTCAGGGGGATGGTCGACGATTTTTCGAACTTCTCCGGGATGTGTCACTCCAAAAACCCACCATTATCCTGAAGTCCGGCCGGACACCGGCCGGATCAAGGGCCGCAGCGTCCCACACCGGATCCATTGCCCGCGAAAACGACCTCATTTTTGACCACATGATCAAACAGACGGCAGCCGTTCGCGCGGAAAACATGGAGGAATTCTTTGACCTGGCCAAGGCATTCTCCATGCTTCCCCTGCCCCGGGGAAACGGCATGGGCATAATAGCGCTGTCAGGCGGTGAAGGCGTGATGGCCACGGACGCCTGCGAAATGTACGGGATGAGGCTGGCCCCCATCGGCAAGGAGACGCGTGAAAAGATAAAGCCCATTCTGCCCCCTTGGAAGATCCCGCTCAACCCCTTTGATGCCGGCGTCAGCATGCAATTTCACTTTTCCGACATGGGTGATTTTCTCGAAAACCTTCGGGCCTTGCTTACGGAAAAGAATATCCACTGTGCGATCATGCAAATGCCGCTGAACCCGACCGGGTTCGCAGCCACCCTACCGAATATCTCGGATGAGATCCTGCAGTCCCTTGAAGACAAATACATCCGGTCGCTGTTGGACATGAAAAAGGCGGGCAAACCATTTGCCCTGTGGCGTTCTGCGATGGATATCGAGGAGCAGCGACTGGTGGACATCCTCGAATCGCAGGATATGCCGATATTTGAATCATCGGTAAGGGCGATCCAGGCCCTAGCGGCAATGTACAGGTACGTAAGAAAGGTTGCCTCTCATTTTCGGTGATTTCCGGTTGAGGGCCGCCATGTGGCAGCGGCAATCTCGGCAATCCAGAGTGTGGTCCGATGAAAAACCTCCGGAACATGCGATAACTGAAGTCAGGGAGAAATGGAGTAAGAACGCCCTACACTCCGATGCTCCGGCACCCCCGCAAAAACGGTCCTTCATCTTCTCCGATCACGTTTCCGCGCTCATGACCGTGACTCGGTCTTCAGCCGGATCAGGGCATCCACGGCGTTGGCCCCTTTTCCTTTCGGATAAACCAAAACAGGGTTTAAATCCACCTCAAGGATGTGGCTACGGTGGTCCCAGACTAGATGGCCGAGCGCCACAATGATGTCACAGAGTGCATCTACATCCGCCAGCGGTTTCCCACGAGCCCCTCTCAGGAGTTCGAAACAGCGCAACCCTTTTACCATTTCCCGTGCAACGTCCAGGGTAACCGGGGCCCTCCGCATGGCCCTATCCCTGAGAATCTCGGCGTAGATACCTCCGGCCCCGACAAGAATCATGGGGCCGAAAACAGGGTCGAATCTCGCCCCCACGATCATCTCCACAGCACCTGGAGGCAACATCTCTTGAACCAATACACCAAGGAAGGGTTCATCATCGCCCCGTTTCCCCGTTCGTTCAATGGCCTCAAAAGCTGCCTCCACCTGCCTTTCCCCCTCCAGTCTCAGATGGACCAGCCCGGCCTCCGTCCTGTGAACGACCTTCCTGGAAATTCCTTTGAGTACTACAGGGTAGCCGATTCCTTCCGCTGCAATGCGAGCCTGTTCTTTGGTCAAGGCGATGATCGATTCCGGGATCGGAATCCCATATGTTTGCAGGATGTGCCCGCTTTCATGCTCTGTCAGAGTATCGAAGGGTAATTCCCCCCAATCAAACGGCTTCGGGCTCCAATCCTTCGAAGGCCGATCTACAATGCCCAACCGGTCCTTGAAGTAATAGAGGGCCGCCACAACCTTCACGGCGCGACTGGGATCTTCGATCACGGGATAGCCCGCCTCTGAGAACAACCTTTTCGTCTTCGGGGTCACGAGTGTCACCATAACGCACGGGATGTGCGGGTATTTCCGGCGAAGCGCTTCCAGCTGACCCAACTGTTTCTCGGTGACGGCCTCGGACAGGCCGCCGTGGGCCAGGAAAATCATGACGAGGTCATAGATATCGGATTCCAAAGTCGTATCGATGAAATCCCGGAGAAGGTTCTGCTGATTGACCAGCTGGGCCGTGGTGTCAATGGGGTTTTCCACGGAGGCGTAAGGAAGGATCTTTAGTAAGGTCTCTTGTACACGCTTAGGGGTTTCCGGGAGACAGAGTCCGTGATCGGAAAGCTGGTCCGCCATCAGGATCCCCACACCGCCGGAGACAGTGAAAACTGCGATGCGATCTCCTCTCGGTATGGGGAGCTCCGAACAGCCGTAGGCGATGTCCAGGAATTCCTCGATGGTCTCTGCACGATAAACGCCTTCCTGATCAAAGATGGCGGCATAGACGGCATCCGATCCGGCCATGGAAGCCGTATGCGAAAGGGCGGCCCGTTTTCCCGCTTCCGAGCGGCCGACCTTCAGGACCACCACCGGCTTTCCATGATGCCTGGCCATACGCAGGGCCTCGATGAGCTTTTCTCCGTTTTTAGAGCCCTCCATGTAGGCGGCGATGACATCCGTGTCGGGATCGACAGCCAAATAGGCAATACAATCGGCCACGTCCACGTCGCTCTCGTTGCCCGTTGCCATCCAGTAACTGAGCCCGATTTGTCTCTCACGGGCAAGGCTGAAGACATGGGAGCCGACCGCTCCACTCTGCGTCACAAAGCCGATGCGGCCCAGTTCGGGTCGTCCGGTCTGGATTCCGACGGAAAAGGTGGCATAGGCGCCTTTGACCACATTGAACATACCGAGACAGTTCGGACCCAGCACCCTGACCTTGTTTTCTTTCGCGAGCCGGACAATTTCTCCCTCCAGCTTCGCCCCTTCGCCCCCCACTTCGGCGAACCCGGAGCTGAAAATAGTCATGGAGCGGACACCCGACTGTACACAATCCCTCACAGCCGCCACAACGAATTTCCTCGGCACGGCCAAGATGGCCAGGTCAATCCTTCCCGGGATGTCCTCAATTGCATGGTAGCACCGCAGGCCAGCAATCTCCTCGTATTTCGGGTTCACGGGATAAACCTTTCCCTTATATCCGGCCCGCAACAAGTAGTCGATGGGACGGCCACCGATGCGTGTAAAATCCTGGGTCGCACCAATTACGGCAATACTGTCCGGGTCAAACATCGCTTTCAAGGATCCCGTATCAAGTTCCATTGCTCACCTCTCTTTGGAAGAAAAACCAAGGACTTGCATGCGAACTGTTTCAGACTCCCTCGTCTGGGTTTTCTTATGGAAAAAGTGCTACGAGGTCAAAATTTTTATTTATCATACTTGACAAAAAAATCAACTATAGTTTACGATATTACAACAATCGTCGAAGGATAAGATACTAGTGGACCTCATAAAAGAACTCCTTATTGAACAGAGCGTAAACAATATCGGAAATAAAATAAAGTTGTTACGCACCCAGCAAAAGTTTTCGCTTCAGCAGTTGGCGGGGAGGACGGGAGTTTCCAGCACGGCCATTCACAAAATCGAGCGAGGGGAGATGACGCCGACTATCACCGTTCTGATGAAGATCGCGAGTGTCTTCGGAAAAACAGTCGGTTATTTCGTCGGAGAGGAACAAGAATTCAATCATTTCGAGTTTGTCGAAGGCGCCGAATTCTACCAGAGCGAAGAGAGGAAGAGGATTTCAAATTCCAAGAGGACCATTGAAATTGAACCGGTGGCAATAAGGCTTTGTGACGGGAAAATATATGCGGCCGTCATGCGTTTCATGCCCGGAGAACACAGCAGCCGGGGCACGCACTCTCATCATGGAGAAGAACTCATTTATCAAATTGAAGGATCTATAGAGTACACGGTTTCAGGGAAGGCATATGTCCTCAAGCCCCGCGACAGTCTTCATTTTCTTGCAACACAGCCTCATTCCTGGCGCGTTATAGGCAAGAAACGCTGTGTACACCTGTGGATCATGACGCCTCCTCCTTCGGGGGCAACGGAACTTCAGTGGCGGGACATTCACGCTGAATGACCCGAACGACAAAAACGGAGTGTAAGAGTGGGAATGAAAGGCAGTGGGTGAAGAACCGGCGCAAAACCTGATGAAATTCCAGATGAAGCGGTATCTCAGACAGGTGTCAAAAGGACAATCGCTGATCCCGGTGGAAGTGAAAAGGCAGGATCCGCTTCATTTAAGGTAAGGACGGTGCTTACATAAATGTCGTTGATCGGGAATCAGGCATGATCATCAGAGGGGGCCAGCATGAAATACGAAACCATTCTGTTTGAAAAGGAGGGAGAGATTGCCGCAGTCACCTTGAATCGCCCGAATCGACTCAATGCTTTGAGCTTTCGACTCAAAGATGAGCTGGGGGCAATCTTCGATGAAATCGAAAGGGACGAGGACATCAAGGTCGTTATCTTGACCGGGGGGAAGAAGGCTTTCAGTGCAGGGGCGGACATCAAGGAACGCTCCACCATGGAAACGACGCAGCCCCAAGCCTATTTCAACCAGCTAAAAAGCCACGCATTCTACACCAAGATAGAAAACTTCGAAAAACCGGTGATTGCCGCCATCAGCGGTGTGGCGGTGGGAGGCGGCTGCGAGCTGGCCATGGTCTGCGATCTGCGTATCGCTTCGGAAACAGCACGCTTCGGGCTTCCGGAAGTGAACATTGGGGTTATTCCGGCGGCCGGCGGCACCCAGAGGCTTCCCCGCCTTATCGGTGTCACCAGGGCAAAGGAACTTCTTTACACCGGCGATTTCATCGATGCGCAAGAGGCCTTCCGCATCGGGTTGGTCAACAGAGTCGTTCCGGTGGAAAACCTTATGGACGAAACCAAGGCCCTCGCCCAAAAGCTCGCTGCAAAACCTCCCCTGTCCATCAAGTATTTGAAGCGGGCCATCAACATAGGCACGCAACTGGATTTAAGCTCAGCCCTCGACTACGAGGCCCACATCGCAGCCATGCTCACCTGCTCCGAGGATCGAAAAGAAGGATTCGTGGCCTTCGTCGAAAAGAGAAAGCCGGTCTTTAAAGGACGTTAGAAGAAGGACATACCCGACCGGGATATCGAATCCCGGTGAATCGAAGCGAGGGGCTCCCCTCAAAAGTGCACCCTTTGGGCGCCCCAGGCACTGTCGGCCGGATGGCAAAGATCTTCCGGTAGATCACGGGAAAGGCAGGACGCGGGCCGGCATGACATACATCTTTAAGAGGTGACACCATGACACTACCCCTCCAAGGCATCCGTATCCTGGAGTCCGCGCTCCAATATCCGGGGCCCTACTGCTGCATGCTCCTGGCGGATCTCGGAGCTGAAGTAATCAAGGTCGAAATGCCCGGAGTCGGGGATTATGCGAGACACCTTCCTGATTTTTTCAGAAGTATCAACCGCAACAAAAAAAGCCTGACGCTCAATCTGAAGGCTCCCGCGGGAAGGGAAGTCCTTTATCGCCTGATCGAGAAAAGCGATGTATTTACCGAGGGGTTTCGGCCGGGTGTGGCCAAGAGGCTGGGCATTGATTACGACACGCTCAGCCGAAAAAATCCACTGCTCATATATTGCTCCATTTCCGGCTACGGCCAGGAAGGGCCCTATCGCGACCTCCCGGGACATGACCTCAATTACCAAGCCATGTCGGGGATGCTCCAGTGCTTCAAAGATTCGCAGGGCGATTTCATCCAGCCGACACTGGCCATCGGTGATCTTTCCTCCGGGATGTTCGCAGCCGTCGGGATCCTAGCGACGCTCATCGCAAGAGATAGGACAGGCAAGGGAAGCTATATCGACGTATCGATGTTCAACGGACTCCTTTCCTGGATGAGCACGCACCTCGGTACTTTTTTTGGAACGGGAAAGTCCACCAAAGTCTACGAGCCGGGCTATGGAATCTTTACAGGCAGGGACGGGAAGGCCTTCACGCTGGGCATCGCTCATGAAGACTGGTTTTGGGATCGCCTCTGCACGGCCCTGGGACTCGAGGATCTGCGGGGGATCCCCGGTTCCGAGCGCAGGGAACGGAGAAGTGAACTCACGGAGAAGCTCCGGACAGCCTTCGGAAAAGAGACTCGGGAACACTGGCTGGAAACTCTTGAGAAAGCCGATGTCCCCATAGCCCCTGTAAAGACCCTCGAGGAACTAACCCATGATAAGCACATCCTTCACGAGGAAATGATCCAAGACGTTCAGCTGAGTACCGGCGAACCGACCAAACAGGTCAGTTTTCCCATCAAGATCACCAACCTTCCACGAAGGATCCGTATGCCGCCTCCGGCACTAGGGGAGCATACGGTACCCCTGCTCAGCGAGCTCGGATATTCGGCATCGGATATAGAAGGGCTCAGGCGACAATCGGCCATTTAGGACTCCACCCGTGATTTAAATGAGGATGCCATGATCAATATTCGGGATTATCTCAACAGGGCGGCGATGTATTTCCCGAACCACGAAGTAGTGATTCACAAGGAAACAAGACTCACCACAACGCAGCTTCTCGACCGCACATACCGGGTCTCCAACATGCTCCTCGACCTGGGGCTTAGAAAGGGAGACCGAGTGGCCGTCTTGCTTCAGAACTGCCATCAGTGTGTCGAATGTTTCCATGGGATCAATTCCGCCGGCCTGGTTCTGGTTCCGCTGAATGCGCGAAATGCGAATGCGGAACACCTCTATATGTTAAACAACGCCGAGGCCAGCGCAATCCTGTTTGGAGGAGAATTCAAAGAAGCCGTCCTATCGATCCTCCCGGAAGCGAAGACGGTCTCTCACGCCATCTGCGTAACCGGAAAGCCACCGAAAACCATGCCGGACTATGAGGAGTTGCTCCAAAATGCCTCCCCCGAAGAACCGCAGGTCGACATATCGCAGGAAGATATGATGACCATTCGTTACACGTCCGGTACAACGGGTAAACCAAAGGGCGTTCTTCACACCCACCGGAACATCATTACCACTCTCCAAAATGCCCTCATGGAGGACACCTTTCGCATCCAAGAAGGGGATGTGATTGCCCTGATGGGGCCCGTAACCCACGCGAGCGGATCTATGATCCTTCCTCACATTGTGCGAGGCGCAAAGGTAATCATACTCAGTGGTTTCGACCCCAAGGGCATTCTGGAACTCATCGAAAAAGAAAGGGTGTCAACGCTTTACCTGGTCCCGACCATGATTGTCATGATGCTGGCCCAACCGGACATCGAAAAATACGACCTTAGTAGCTTGAAAACCATTCGTTACGGGGCCTCACCCATTTCTCCCGAGGTCCTGAAAAGGGCCATTCAAGTCTTCGGCGATGTCTTCATCCAGGGTTACGGCCTGACCGAGGGTTCCATGCCGCTTACTCTCCTGAGCAAGAAAGACCACGTCCTCGATGGGACTGAAAAGCAGCTCAACCGCCTGAATTCCGTCGGCAGGGAAGTCCTCGTGGCAAAGGTCCGGATCATGGACGAGGAAGGGAATATCCTTCCCCCGGGAGAAATCGGGGAGATCGTGGTTCGTTCCGAGCAAAACATGAAGGGGTACTGGAAAAACCCCGAGGCGACCAAGGAGGCGTTACGAGGCGGTTGGCTTCACACCCGTGATATGGGTTACATGGATGAGGAGGGCTATCTCTTTCTCGTCGACCGCAAGGAGGACATGATTATCAGTGGGGGATTCAACGTGTATCCCAAGGAAGTGGAAGATGTGCTCTACAGGCATCCTGCAGTCTTGGAAGCAGCCGTCTTCGGGGTGCCGGATGAGAAATGGGGTGAAGCGGTCAGGGCGGCCGTGTCCTTGAAGGCGGGGAAGACCGCCACAGAAGAGGAGATCATCGCGCACTGCAAGAAACATCTGGCGAGCTACAAGAAACCGCAGAGGGTGGATTTCCTGGCGGATCTCCCAAAAAACGCCTATGGAAAAATCCTGAGAAGAGTGTTGAAAGAACCTTTCTGGAAGGGAAAGACCAGGAAGGTAAACTAGTTTCCATCCATAAATGGCTCTTTTTGTCCGCGCTGCGCTTGGACTCCCCACCCTTCGGGCGGGTCCCCGGTTTCACAATCTCGGCGTCAATCTGCGGGATCACTTGTGCGAGCCGGCGCACTGCTCAGCGGCGGGTTCCCCGTTTCAGAGACATGAATCCTTCCACGAGATCCAGGATACCGGGGACCCGGCCAAGAAAAAAGAACCGTTTATGGGCGAAGACCTACCGACAAGGCGAGCAAATGGGCCGGCATTAAACTCCCCTGGGGAAGCCGGCATCGATGATCCGAATTCCACGGGGCACAAACATAGTAAGGAAATATGGTAAGGAGGGTACAGATGGATCTGGAACTCAAAGAAAAGGTCGCATTGGTCACCGGTTCCGGCCAGGGGGTGGGAAGAGAAATTGCCAAGGTTCTCGCCGAGGAAGGGGCCAAAGTCGCGGTAAATGACTTCTTCGCGGAGCGGGCCGATGCCGTGGCCGAAGAAATCATAAAATCGGGCCGGACGGCCATGGGCGTTCAGGCCGACATCACGAATCTCGACCAGGTGATGGCCATGGTGGCAACCATCAAGGACGCGCTCGGGCCGGTGGACATCCTCGTCAACAACGCCGGTGTTCCCATCCCGATTAGAAGCGGACAGATGGCAAGGACGGTTTTTGCCGAATCGGATCCCATTGCATGGCAAAAGCAAATCGATCTCAACATGTATGGTTGTCTCAACTGCACCCATGCCGTTATCCACTCCATGATTGAGCGAAAAGAGGGAAAGATCCTCAGTGTCATCTCTGAGGCGGGCCGTGTCGGCGAAGTCAATCTGGCTGTCTATTCGGGGGCCAAGGCAGGTATCTTGGGATTCAGCAAGGCCCTTGCCCGCGAGGTTGGCCGGTACCGGATCAACGTGAACTGCATCGCCATCGGAGCCACCGCCCACGAGGGGACAAAACCCTTGCTCGACCCGGATGCCACGCCGGAAACGGACGAGATCCTCAACAAAATGCTGAAAGCCTACCCCATCGGGAAAGGGATGGGAAGGATCGGGCGCCCCTCTGATGCAGCCTATGCTATCGCCTTTCTGGCCTCATCGAAAGCCGCCTTTATCACCGGTCAGTGTTTGAGTGTCAACGGCGGGTTCTCCATGGTCAGTTGATTTGAGTAATGACGATGCTCAGCATTTTAAGCGTGGGAGGAAAGGGATGAATTTCGAATTGACCGATGAACAGCGGATGATTCAGGACACGGTGAAGCGGTATCTGAGAGAAAATATCGGACCCATTGCAGACGAATATGATCGCAAAGGGCCCATGAGCAAAAAGGACGCGCACAAATTCCTGCAAGA
Organism: Deltaproteobacteria bacterium; assembly: GCA_019307945.1. Taxonomy (GTDB): domain Bacteria; phylum Desulfobacterota; class DSM-4660; order Desulfatiglandales; family Desulfatiglandaceae; genus B17-G16. The sequence continues at coordinate 44,756 of JAFDIS010000040.1, forward strand.
CCTCAAGCCTTTTGGTTATGTGGGGACTCTTGTGAAAGAGGAATTGGGAGGTCCCGGGCTCAGCCATTTGGACTGGGCCATTCTCCACGAAGAGCTGCGTGGAAGCTATGCCAGTCTCGGGGGTGTGGTGGGCATCACCTCTTCATCCACTCACGGCATATCAGAGTCGGACAATGAAGATCTCGTGAATCGTGTCCTTCCGGATCTCCTTAACGGCGACAAAATCGCCTGTACCGCCATTACCGAACCCAATATCGGTTCCAATGCAGCGGGGATCGAAACGCGAGCGGTTCTCGATGGGGATCACTACGTCATAAATGGTACAAAGATGTGGATCTCCAATGGAACCATTGCGGACTACGTGGTCTTGGCCGCCACCGTGGACAAGTCAAAAGGCCCGGCGGGTATCCTCCAGCTTCTGGTGGAAAAGGAAGTATCGCCGTTTGAGTCGCGCGAGATCAAGAAAATGGGAGTCAAATCCTTTCCCACGGCGGAGATCATTTTTGAGGACTGCCGGGTGCCCAAGGAGAACGTGCTCAGGCGCCCGGGCGAGGGATTCAAGAAGGCCTTGAGGGGGCTCACTTTTGCACGGTGCAACGCCGCCATCGCATCGGTCGGCATTGCCCAGGCCGCCATCGACGCGGCTGTTCGCTACGCCAAGGAGCGGACCCAGTTCGGCAAGCCGATCGGGCAATTTCAGCTGATCCAAGAAATGGTCGCCGACATGGTCGCGGAAACAGATGCTGCAAGGCTCTTGGCTTATCGGGCTTTTTTCATCCTCGACCAAGGGGGAACCGCACGCAAGGAGGGATCCATCGCCAAGGCCTTCGCCACCGAGGCCGGCGTCCGCGTCACGTCCAAGGCAATTCAGATCCATGGGGCCTACGGACTCTCCGAGGAGTATCCGGTGGAGAGGTATTTCAGGGATGCCCGCTGTTATACCATTCCCGACGGGACCACCGAGATTCAAAAGCTCATTATCGGCAGGGAGATCCTGGGGATGTCCGCCATTGTGTAGCAAATCGGCCGAAAAACGGCCGTCGGTGAGAATTGACGAAAAAGCGGGCCGGCAGAGCATTGGCCTTCTTACATCACGCCACAAATGCGGCACCCATGTATGAAATCAGAAATCATGCTTCCTGACAGGGACCAGATTTGCTGAATAAACATCACAATAGACTCCCACACGAAGGAGACACGTTATGAATGACACCAAAAGATGGATCCCCGTGAGAGAAGGTCTTTGGTCAGATCCTTCGGCTGACGGGGGGGAGGCTCAACTGATCGGCAGCCACTGCCTTACCTGTGGAGAACTGTTTTTCCCCAGACAGGACAGCGGCCTTTGCAGCTACTGCCAGTCCAAGGACCTGGAAGACATCCGGCTGAGTTCAAAGGGGAAGATTTACAGCTATACCGTCGTAATGCAGAGACCGCCCGTCTACTACAAGGCGGAGGTCCCATACGCGATCGGGTTTGTCGAACTCCCGGAAGGAATCCGCGTGGAGACATTGTTTACGGGCTGTGACCTGGAAAAACTGCATGTGGGGATGGATGTCGAAATGGTCATTGAAAAGTTGCATGAAGATGATGAAGGCAACGAGATAGTGGCTTACAAATTCCGGCCCGTAACATCATGAACCTGGAGGCATACCACCATGAAGAACGGAAGAGCAGTTGTAGTGGCGGGCGTCGGCCTGACCCGGTTCGACAGTTACGACGGGCAGAAGGGCCGGCCGAAGAAAGAGTATTATGATCTCGGAAGTGAAGCTATTCTCAAGGCGCTGGATGAGGCTGGGATGACGTGGAAGGAAATCCAGGCGGCATTTTGTGGCAGCGTTTACTGCGGAACCGCTTCAGGACATCAAACCATTTCCAACATCGGCATGACAGGCATACCTATCGTGAACGTGGAGAACGCCTGCTCGAGCGGGTCGTCGGCCTTTCGTCTCGCCTACCAAATGGTGGCGGCTGAAATCTACGATGTCGTCCTGGCCGCCGGCTTCGAGAGCATGCCCAGAGGATTCATCAGGAGCACCGCCTGGCCGGAATGGCAGAGGTTCATGGGCTTCAATGTCCAGCCGGCGGCCTATGCCATGGCCGCGGTGAGATACATGGAGGAGACGGGTGCCACGGTCGAGGATTTTGCCCGGGTCTCCGTGAAGAATCGGAGACACGGGGCCCTGAACCCCAATGCCCGCTTTCAAAAACCGGTCACCCTGGATGAGGTGTTTTCCTCTCGCATGATCGCTCAACCGCTACGCCTACTCCATGCCTGCCCGCTCGCCGACGGCGGCGCCGCGGTCATTTTGTGCAGCAAAGACAAACTAAAATCCAAAAGCAAAATGGTGACGGTCGCAGCATCGGTACTGACCAGCGGTACCTATGGCCATGTCTATGGCGGAGGAAGCGTCAAGATAAAAACACCGGATACCATAACGATATCCGCCGAGCAGGCCTGGGAGATGTCAGGGTACGGACCCGAGGATATGGATGTCGTCCAAGCCTATGACACAATGGCACCCGGTGAATTATGGGATCTGGAAAAAATGGGTCTGTGCAAGAAGGGAGAGGCACCCCGTCTGTTAAGGGAAGGGTTCTTCGACCTGGGGGGTAAACTCCCCGTGAATACGGATGGGGGTCTTCTCTCCCGAGGGCATCCACTGGGGGCCACCTCGCTGGCACAGATCATCGAGATCTACCGGCAGATTCGGGGAGAAGCCGGCCCAAGACAGGTTCCCGGAGCAAAAATCGGTCTTGCCCACGCTATGGGAGCCGGCCCGAACAGCGCCGTCGTGATACTCAAGCGATAGGACTAACCTATAATTTCGGTCAGGTTCCCCAGCGAACCGCCTGGATAGGGGTTTTCACAAAACTGGACAAAAATAACAAAGGAGGCCGCAAATGAAAAGATTAATGTGTGTCGTAACCGCGTTTTTGTTTATTGCTATATTTTTTTCGGCCGGTTTTCAACCAGCCCACTCAGAGACTGTGACGCTCCGATGGGCGGAGCCTTCGCCAAAGAGAGGCACGGAAGTTGTATGGATGAACTGGTTTACGAAGGAGTTGGAGAAAAGAACGTTTGGACGCGTCAAGGCTCAAGTCTACTGGGGTGGGTCGTTGGCCGGATTGAAGGATGGAGCTCAGGCATGTAAAACCGGAATGGCCGATGTAGGCTGGGTGTCATCGGCATACCAGCCCGGTTATGGGGAGCTTTCAAAAGTTCCTTATGCTGCGGGTTTCTTTTCCAGCCATCCCTCCCCGGTTTTTCTTACTGACAAATGGCTGAAAACCACGGATCGAATCCCCGCCCTTTACGAGGAGCTTGCAGCGACCAACATGGTGCCTTTCATCATGCGCTGGTACGATATATACTGGACTTTTTCAACAAAACCCATTCGATCCCTCGCGGATTATCAAGGAGTGAAAGTGAGAGCGGTCACGGAGCTCCAGCAGATCGGTTTCAAGGCGATCGGCGCGGTTCCCGTGTTCCTGGGATTCGGAGAGGTCTACAGTGCCCTTCAAAAAGGGATCCTGGATGCCGTGGCCGCATCCCCTGACACGGCCTTCAGGTACAAGATCTACGAGGTGACTAAGTATGTCATTCGCCACGACATCATGGGTGCCTGGGCAAACTGGTGCATCAATCTCAACACGTTCAAGAAACTCAACTGGCTAGATCAGAAGACGCTCTTTCAACTGGGTAGAGAAGCCTCCATGATGATTGCGAGGATCAACGAAGACGAGCGCCACCGGTTGATCGATGTTTTCCGGAAAAAGGGTCTAGAGATCATTCGGTTTCCGGAAAAAGATATCGAGACCTGGGGGCGCAATCCCGTTTTCCTGGAATGGCAAGAAAAATACATCAAAGAGCAGGAGGCAAGGGGTTATCCTGCGCGTGAGCTCGTCGACCTGTATCTGAGCCTCGTGAAAAAATGAGTGGGCGTGGGGAGTAATTCGGCATCCGGATACCCCAGCTCCAGGTCGTTGAGGTCTGCGACCCTTTTGGAGGTATGCCATGCTCCATTTCTGGCGGAAGTTCAACCGCATAGTGACCTTCGTGGCGGGGGCTTTACTCGGATTTGTCATGCTGACTATCGTGGTGGATGTCTGCGGGAGGATTTTTTTCAACCATCCTATCACCGGGATGGTCGATACGGTCACCGTGACGATTCCGATCTTCCTCTTCCTGCCGCTTGCATACGTGGATCTCCTGGATGAGCATATCCGCGTGGAAGTCCTCACTGGCTGCCTGGATGAGAAAAAACAAATGGCTCTCGATTTATTGGCTGCCGTATGCGGTATAGTTCTCTTCATCATCTTTGCATGGGAGGGATGGGAGCTCGCCCTGGAATCTTGGCGCATGGGGGAGTATTATCCCGGTGTTTACAGGATCCGGGTTTATCCAACCAAGTTCGCCATTGCTTTGGGATGTTCGTTGTTTTGCATTCAGCTGGCCATTCGGGGGATCATGGACGTCAAGGCCTTGATCTCAAATCCAGAAAGGTAGCCTGGAGGATGAACACGTGGATCCGATTCTAGTGGGCGTTCTCGGTTTCGCCACCATGCTCGGGCTCATTCTCCTGAGAGTTCACATCGCCATCGCCATGGGACTGGTGGGGCTGGGAGGAGCAACTGTGGTCATGGGATCGGCGTCCCTAGGACTCGCCAAGGTCACACCTTATGGCACGACCGCAAGTTTCGAGCAGGCGGTGCTACCCCTGTTCGTCCTCATGGGTATGTTCGCCGCTTCAAGCGGTATCGCTCTCAGCCTGTTCAATGCAGCTCAGAGATGGCTAGGCCGGATTCGGGGCGGGCTTCTCATGGCGACGACCCTCAGTATCGGTCTCTTCGGGGCCTGCTGCGGTTCGAGCGTTGCGGCCGCTACGACTTTCACCAAGATCGCGCTCCCCCCGTTGATCAGGCACAAATTCGATCCCGGCCTTTCAGGAGGAGCAATTGCAGCAGGCGGGACCCAGGCCGCGCTCATCCCTCCCAGCGCATTGCTTGTCTTCTACGGCATCCTGACGGAACAATCGGTGGGGAAACTCCTGCTCGCTGGCGTCTTACCGGGGATCGTTTCCATTTGTATATATATGATTGTCGTCTGGATCACCTTGAGGATCTTTCCGGAAAAAGGCCCCGAGAAGATGCATTTCACCTGGACGGATCGATTCCATTCCCTGGCTGGGGTCTGGCCAATTCCGGTAATCTTTCTTTGCATCCTTGGGGGCCTTTATTTCGGAGTGTTTACACCCTCCGAGGCGGGCGCCATTGGAGCATTTCTAACCCTGATCGTCGCCGTTGTCAGTATGGGCGGATGGAAGGGTACAAACGCCCACCAGGCCCTGATAAGCGCGGTCAATGCGAGTGCCATGATTTTCATCATACTCGTCATGGCCATGGTCTTTGTGCGCTTCGTCGCCCTTACGCAAATCCCATTCGCCATCGGGGACTTCATCTCGAACCTAGCCCTTTCCCCCGTTACGATTCTCATGTTTATTCTTGTAATCTATCTGCTTCTGGGGTGTGTCCTGGACGCCGTGGGTATGATCGCACTAACCATTCCTGTTATCTATCCCGTCATCGAAATGTTAAACATCGATGGGATTTGGTTCGGAATCCTCCTGGTTAAGGTGGCCGAAATCGGTCTCATTACGCCTCCGATCGGAATCAATGTCTTCGTTGTACAGGGGGCGTCGGGAGGTCAAGTGGGGACGGGCGAATTGTTTAGAGGCATTGTGCCGTTCATAATCGCTGATATCGTGACGCTGATCGTACTCGTGGCCTTTCCCCAAATTACGCTGTGGATCCCCAACCGAATGGGCTAATTGCGATGATTACAGAGGAGTCATCGTAAATGCTGGCAAATATGAGTCGATTGCTGAAATCGATGGTAATGCACTTCAAGGATGACGTCGCACTGTTCAATTCAATATGGTGCGGGATTGGCGTTTCACGTCTGCCGAATTGGATAGTCTCGGGCCCATCCACAAATAAATTTAGAGCGCAGTCGAGTTTCCAATTCTTGGCTTCCTTCGGTCGCCAAGTCCCACTGCTTCGCAGCGGGTTCCCGGTTTCTTCGCACCCCTTGGGTGCTCAGTCCCACTGCTTCGCAGCGGGTTCCC
>JAFDIS010000041.1 GCA_019307945.1 Deltaproteobacteria bacterium
GCGTATTCCGTTCCGAAGATTCCCGTATCGATGTGAACGCGATACGTATCCGCCAGCCGGGCCAGACGGAAGAGGTGAGATTCCCTTTCCTGCTGGATCGCATGGTTCAGGTTTCCCACGAAGGCGACGTCCCACATCTTTTCAAGGCCGTAATCTCTGTGGAGTTCCGGATCGAATCCGTAAAGGCACAAAAACTCGCAATTCTGAAATCCCAGCTTTCGGAAGATCCTTACGCCTTTTGAGTCACAGAAAAAATAGTCGAAGCAGCACATGATGGGAAGCATTTGCCCCAAAGAGAGGTTGTAATCCCCCACCAGTGCAAAGACCGGAAATTCGGCCCGTTCAAGCCCCCTGGGAAGGCGGTAAAATTCCGCGTCCCGCACTAGCATGGCATCAGGCTTCCACCCGGAGGGAAGAGTTGCCAGCAATCCGTCCAGAGTGTCTACCTGCTGGTCGAACGTGACCACGTCTGCCATCCTTTTCAAGGAACGGACCAGATGCGCCTCGTTTCCGTTCGGGTCACGCAGCCCGGGTCCCACGAGCAATTTCATGGCTTCCTCCCACGGCCGACGGATGGCCTCGCCGGAAATGGATGGGATCAAGAATTGGTTCACCGGGACTCTCCTGCAATTCGCCCACGCCGAATCGTTCCCGGTACTGGCACGCCACCCCGTCGCAGATGAGCCGCATACGGCACCCAGCGCACTGGGGCCCTTTGCGATAGCAGCGCTGAGACTGGATGATGGACCAGGTGTTGTGGAAGAGGTTGGCTTCGGTCTCGGCATACACGCCTGTCGCCTTGCCCAGTCTATAGACCTTCTCGATCACCTCGTCACCCAAGTTCGCATAAGAACGGTAGTCCCATTCGAAGGGGTCGTAGCAGATCTGCGGAAAACAGGTGACATGCTGTTGGAGACCCTCCAGCAGGCACAGCGGATAGTAGCGCACATTGGCCCAGATGCCGGATTTGTTGAAGACCTCCAGGGCCTCCGCCAGGTGAGGGGCCAGTTGTGAATGCTGGGCCTGAAAATCGATCTCCCCCCTTTCGCGCCATCCGGCCAGAGGACTGAACACGATGAAATTTGCGTTATAGGGCGGATAGGCAAGAGATGAAATCATGGATGCATACCGACCAAGGCGCTCCATGTTCAAGGCGTGGGCCACGCAATTGACGCGCCAGGGGACGTGGTGCCGCTCGAGGAGTTCAATGTTCCGCATCACTTTTTCAAAGGCGCCGGGACTCGTAACCCTGTCATGGTCCTCCTCCACTCCGTGCAGGGAGATGAGAAACTCGTAGACGCCGGCCTCTATTATGCCAAGGATCCTCTCCTCGTCGCGCCACTGGCCGTGGGTGATGAGACAGATCCTGTTTCCAACGGACGCGCCGAACCGTACTATCTCTTCCATCGCCGGATGAAGAGTGGGCTCTCCTCCGGTAAAATCAGTGATACGGATGTCGAACTTCTCGCGGTCCCGCCGAAGCCGAGCCATGATCTCCTCTTTGGGAAGAAATCTCCTCCCCTTGCGCTCCTCGAAACGATGGTAGCAAAAAAGGCAGTCGATGTCGCAAATGTGCCCCACATCTATGCAGCCTCTCCTGGTGAGAAAAGGGCCCCGGTTGAACATGCTCAGGTCGAGCTCGGGGGACTCTTTCCGCGTTCCGGACGCCATGGAGGGGCAGGAGACGGATACCTTTTCCTCGGATTCATCCTTCCCCCCGTCCAGGAGCCGGAGGGCCAGTTCGCGTGCGCCAGGGTAGTCGGGGTGGATGGAAAGTAGAGTTTTGAGGCGGACCGCAGCTTCCCGACTCTTGCCTTGAAGAGTCTCGCAATGGGCCAGCAGGAACAGACAGTGAGGGTCTCGGGGCAGGGCCTCCAGCCGTTTCTCGAGCCACGATGTCAAATGGTCGTAAGACGAAAGCGCCCCGGAGGCATCCACGAGGTTGTCCAAAGCCTCTTTGTGGCCCGGATCTCTGAGCAGCGCCTCGTAAAAACATTCCAGGGCCTTTTCCTTTTCCCCCAATTCCCAGCAGGCGAATCCCAGGTTGTTGAACATCTCCGCATCCATGAGACCCATGGAAAAGGCCTGGTCCAGCAACGGGAGGGCCGCCTCCACCTGGCCCTCCTCGAGGCATCGCCTGATCTCACGGTTGAGAACTTGCGGGTCGGCAGACCCCTGATCCGTTTCCCGCGCCAAACGGATCTTGCCCTGCCACTTGGAGTAGAAGAGTGCTTGGTTGTGACGGTTTCCCGCGCCTCCCCGGTTCTTTTCCTCGTTCTTGTGGACCACCCTCACCGTGTTTGCAACGGCGAAGACACCTCCGCCCCGGTCTTCCATCTGCGTGAAAAAATCCGTATCCTCCCAACCCGCCCGTATGAACCTCTCGTCGAAGCGGAGATCCGTCTTGCGAAAAATGCAGCACGCCGTTGGGATCATGGAAACCCGCACCAAGGGGGAAGACATGTCGAAGTTATTGGCTGAGTTGGGGCCCGGTTTCCCATCGGGGTTCATGAGCCTTGCGGACACGGCCAGGACGTCGCGGTTTTCCCGGAGCACCCTGATGAGTTCGCGGTTCCAACCCGAGGGCAGATCCTCAATGTCGTCGTCGCACATGATCACGTAAGGACTACGTGAACGGTCCAAACCTGCGTTCCGATTCCTCGCGGCACTCTGCCTCCGGCTCACCATGATCAGGTTGTACGGGGGAACGCTCTTTTCCACGATCTCCTGAAGGAGCCTTCGACAGGCAGGCCCCGGCTCATAAACCGGGATAATGATATCGGCCTCCAGGTCCGTCTTGAAGTAATAGGGATCATCGCTCTTTTCCCTGTACGGTTTCAGTTCGTCCCAGCCGTGGAGTTTGGCGTAATTGCGATGAACCCCCCCGCAGACATCCACCACGCCGCATTCAGCACAGGGCCCCTGCCTGGCACACACGTTTTCCTGTAACCGCCGCCCGTATTCCAGGTATGCTTCCGGGGTCTTGGGGCTCACCCCGTAATCCCACTCGTAGGGGTCGAACATCACTTGGGGGTTGTTACAGATGTGCGCTTCATATCCCCTGAGGGCGCAGAAAGGGAAATAGCGGACATTGGCCTGGAGATGCTGGTCGTTCAGGATGTCGAGTGCCTCTTTCAGATAAGGCGCCACATGGGAGACCTTAACCTGAACGCGGTTCAGTTCCTGGAGAACCCGGGGCTGATCTTGTTCGCCCCACCTGTAATGGGGATTGAAGTTGATGAAATTGACGATCCTCGGGTTGACCCTGTCCAGGAAGAATCGCGCAAGCCGCGGTAGGTCCTCTGCGTTGTAGCAGGTGAGCGTGGTATTGACACGCAGGAAACAACCAGCCTCGTTCAGGTAATCCACGGCGGCATTGACCTTTTCCCAGGCCCCGGGGACCTGTAGAAGTTCATCGTGTTTTGACTCGTAGGCGTGGATTGAGACCAGCCATTCTCTGCATCCCACCCGGGTGAGCCTCCGGATTCGATCCAGCGCGAGACCGTTCGTGATGATACAGGTATGAAGGCCTATTGATTCGGCATAACCTACGGCCTCATCCATGTAGGGGTAAATGGTGGGTTCGCCGCCGGTGAAATCCACGGACGTGTTTCCCCTCTCCCTGGCGGCGTCCAACTCTCTTTTCACTTCATCCAGGGACTTGGACCACTTGTTTTCATCGTGGGCGTAGTAGCACATGAGGCACCGTGCGTTGCACGCCCTGTTCAGGTCCACCACCGCCCTTCGTGTGGGGATCAGACCGCTTTTCATGGCAAACGAACCTCCGCGGGGTTTTGGAAACCGATGGATCGATGACCACCCAAGGAACCGGAAGGGAAGACCTCCACCTCCGGCCTTGCGTGGCATGAAGACTTGAAACCTTCTCCTCTTGGGTGAGATCTGCGAAAAGCATGCCAAGTAACCGCAGGACGCCCTGGAGGGGGGGCCTTTGCTCTATCCCGGCATAAGGAGAGGAAATGTCACCGGCCCCGAAACAAAGGCACACCACGCTTTCGGCACGGCATAGACAAGCGTTTGGGGCCCAACTGCGGCCTTCGGGGGCCTTCCGGAGGCCCGAAACGGCCGCCGGGGCGAGGAGGCTCACGGACTGGAAACTTGCAGGGTGGGATCCGCCTGCATTAGGGGAAGGTCAAATTTTTGACGCAGGAGATAGGTGGCACGGGGGCAGGTCTTCACCCTTGACTATACCGAAGGGTAGAAGGATGAAGACCTGACCCCGGGAGGAACTATGCCAGACCCGCCCGACTCAGGAGCTGGGCGATATCCATGACCTCGAGCCGATCTTCGATGCCTTCGGCCTTGACCCCATCCACCAGCATCTTGGCACATTGGGGGCAGGCCACGGCCAGTACCTCGGCACCGGTTTCCAGGGCTTCCCTGACCCTCACCCTGGCGGGGCTTTGTTCGCCCGTCCCTATGACATCGGTGAAAAAGTTTCCCCCGCCACCACCGCAGCAGAAAGAGTCCACTGCCCACCGGCGCATCTCCACGAGATCCAAACCCGGCACGGCCCTCAACACCTCACGGGGAGGCTCGAAAATCAAGTTGCGTCTCCCCAGGTAGCAGGGATCGTGATAGGTCACCCTGGTCTTCAGCGGACCGAAGGAAGTGCGGCCTCCCCCTATCGCATCGGCCACCACTTCCGTGTAGTGCCGCACTTGGAAAGCCCCTCCCAACTTTGGATACTCCCGCCTGAAGACATTCAGGGCGTGGGGATCCAGGGTGACTATTTTCTTTACCCCTTTGGCCTTGAACTTGATGATGTTTTCCTCGGCCAGGGCAGTAAACAGGCCCTTTTCCCCCAGGACCTTCACTTCGTTTCCATCGCAGGTCTCCTCGGCGCCCAGGATACCAAAGGACACTCCCAGGTCCTTGAGCAGTTTGCCCACGGAGCGGGCCATCTCCCGGCCCACTTCGTCGTAGGAGCCTACACATCCCACGTAGAAAAGATACTCCTGGCCGGAGAACTCTTCGATCCCCATTCCCTCGGACCACTCTCCGCGCTTGTCCTGCGGCAGTTTGTAGGGGTTTCCGTTTACGGTGATCGCCTTGAAGTAGTCCCTCACCGTGGGGGGAATCTTGCCCTCGTCCACCAGCTCGGACTTGGTTTCTTCAAAAATATTCAGCAGGAAATCCTTGAACCGGGGATACACGCATTGCGCTTCGCAGTTCCCGCAGGCGACACAGGAAAAAAGGATCTGTGCGAAACGCGGGCTCGTCTCAATTTCACCGCTGAGCCAGGCCCTTATGAGCCACATCCTCCCGCCCGAAGAAAAGGTGTCCCATCCGAACGCCTTGTGGGAGGGGCAGTTGAAGTCCACATAATCTGACGGGAATTTACAGTATCCACAGCGGAAACAACGATGGACGATGTCCGCATGCTCGATCGATCGTACGTAGGCCATGCTAACTCACCTCCCAGTTCCCGGGGTTCATAATCCCGTTCGGATCCAGGTTCCTTTTCACCATCTGGAGGAGCTTGAGGGTGTTTGGATCCAACTTTTCGAGAGTCATTCTCTGTTCCTTGTAATTCGGTTTCCAGGGAATGCCCCCCTTTTCCAGAGCAAACTCAGTGGCCTCGTCCAGTGCCTTCTTGACCCTTTCCATCATGGCCGCATCCGCCCGGTTGAAGGCAAACGAGATGCTGAACATCATGGAATGGCCTCCCGATACCACTCTGGCCGCACTGCTGTAGATCACCTCGTACTTTTCGGCCAGTTCCATCACCTTCAAGGCATAATCGGGGTAGTGTTCGATCAAGGTGATGGGGCCTGAATACTCGAATCCGCCCCCCCTGGGCACGTCCGCGAACGCCGCTATGCCCCGCTGGGGCATTTCGAGGAGCATAGGCTTCATGTACCCAACCCCCATGAACCCCCCGTCTTTCGTCACAATGAATTCTTCGAGCGAGTCCCAGATCATCTTCCGCTTGAACTCAACTTCTTCTTCCGTGTCCCCGGTAAAATACATGGTGATGTGATAGTTGTCCTTGAACATGAGGGGCCTGGGTTGAAACCACGCATTGATGTCTTCGAGCATCTCCAGATGCGTGAGCTTGTAAATGATGTCCGGCACCAGATCCACGCGATCCGTCACGAATATCTCCACGTCACGGATCTTCTTGTTCGGATAAAGCTTCAGCCCTACCTTTGTGAAAATGCCGGTGGTCCCCAACCAGCCCAGGAAAAGGCCTGAAAGATCGGGGAGTGTCGGGCCCTTTGAAAACCAGTAAGGACCCAGAGAAGGCGATCCGATCTTGCATACCTCGCCCGTGGGGAGCACCACCTCCAGGCCTGTGACCATATCGGAATTGAATCCGTACTGCTGAGTGAGCCTGCCCTGTCCGTGAAGAGACACGTTTGCGGCGATGGTGGTTGTGGGCGGTGCATCAGGAAGGCTGTGCCTCAGTTGGGGATGGTGGTCCTGGAGATAAGCCTTGAGCGCGCCCTGGGAAGTGCCCCCTTCCACCACGGCATAACGGGCCTTCTCATTGACTTCCAGGATCCGGTTCATCCTTTTCATGTCCATGACGATGCCCCCCTTCAACGGGATCACAAGGCCCGTGAGGGCCATGCCGTTTCCCATGGGGACGATGGGAATCTTTTCCTCGTTGGCCAATCGGACCACCTGCCGTACCTGCTCGGTGGTCTCAGGCGCCACTACATAGTCAGGGAAGTGCGCTTCGAGCACGCCCGGGTCGCGGGCATAGAACCAGAGTTCTTCGGCTGCGTTGGAAACACCCCTCTCCCCCAGTATGTCGACCAGAGAACGGAGAATGTCTTTCATGCTGTCACCTCCAATTCCTTTTCACCGATGGCGGCCTTGCAGAGGTCGATTATATGCACGGGCGTCAGGCCCCGCTTGGCGACCTTTTCAGACAAGGTCGACTGGCAGGCCGGGCAATTGAATACACAGTATGACGCACCGCATTCCACCATGTCGTCGATGTTCCTCTGCTGGACATCATTCGCAAGACGGTACCCGGAAACCGCACGAAGGATCTCGGCGCAACAAAGGCTGTTCTCATCCTGGTAGGTCCGGTCGGGCAACTCGACGCCGATGAGATCCATGATCTCCCGGACGAGGCGATGCTTTTGGGGGATCAGCCGGTTTGAACAGGGACGTTGGTAGGCGGCCCTTATGTTGAGCGGGGTTATTTGATCCTTCATTTCATTCAGTTTCTCCAACAGAAAGTCCATGTAATAAATGGGTGTAAAAGGCACTTCTATACCAAAGGCCGGAGCTATGGATGTATACGTTCCGTAGCACTCGTCATGAAGGCATATGACCTTTTCGACGCCCAGTTGCCTGAAGTGATCGATGACCTTGGGAAGCCGTTCCTTGACCACGGACATCTTGGCAAAATGGGTGTGAACGGCCGGACACATGAACTCCGCGCCAAAAGTGATGGCCTGCGCCACATCCTCAAACAACTTCCCGGAACCCAACATTCCCAACTCAGGGATAAGACAGGATGAAAGCGCCGTATCCTGAACCTCTCCCACCATCTGTTTTCCCTGCATGGCCGTCATATTGATCCACTGGTTAGTGATGGCCCTGGGGGCGGTAAGAATTCCTTTCTCTTCCCTTCGTTCTCCGATGAGGTAATAGGGGTGGTTTCCCCTCCTGCAATACTCCTCGCATGCATAGCAGGTCACACATTCGGTCAGCACACGGGAATCTTCCCCATTGACGAGCTTCATCATCTCCTGGTGCGCCTCGTCCTTGTCGAACTCCATGTACTGGCATTTCAACAAGCAGTCCGGCGAAGGACAAGTGGCGCAGATCTCCTTTTCGAATTTCAAGGCATACATAAGTTCTCCTCGCTGTTGAGCCTGCGTGCGTCCGGGGCCTCACGGGACTTGCCCGAGGCCCTTCACCACCGGGGGGAACCCTGGGGGGTCAGGCAAAACCGTGCCCAGGCTGTCCTCCGGCGCGCTAACGGCTCCGTTTCACCGTCCAGAAAGGACCTGTTTTACCGATTTCCTCCAACACGGCCATAAAATCCCGCCCATACTCCCGCATATGTGAAAAATAGTCCGTATCCATGCGGTGACGGAACATCCGCCCTGAAAAGAGTTTAATTAGATCATCCAATGTCAGAATAGCCTCCTCCGTAGCCGGATCGAATTGTGCCCATTTCCGAAGATGTTCTTCCGACCGGAAGAAAGTCATGGTGCTTCAGGCATATCCCGGGTCTTTCATCCTCTCCGCCAGGGGAACCGCCACGTACCCCGATGATCCCGTCCGGGTCGGCCCCCACCAACTCGCCGTCGCGCATCCGAACCTGGATCGGTTCCCCGCAGTCCAGGCACGGTGTGTCGATTTGGACCACTTTGCCGGGGAAAAGCCGGCAGACCGCCAGCGACTCGAATGCTCACCGGCCGAACCATTTTTGCTCTCCGTCGATAGTGATCCGAGCCTGGGTAGGTAGGTTGTTGAAGGGAGCTCCGAGTGCCTTGGCCACCTCGGTGTAATGAGGTGTCTGTCCCTTATCCACAAAATGTTTCATGATGAAGTGAAATGTTACGTCCATCTGGGCCTGTTCAGCAGCCATCACCACACCTCCTTTCTTTGGCCGCTGGTGTTCCTTGAAGGGGGCTCTTTCTCCCATACCTGGTTTCTATTCATGAACGGCCTCTTCCCGCAATGTTCCGACTCCGCCCAAAGTACGCCTGGACAGGCGGCGTCGATCCGCGGGCTTCCTTGTTCCCGCCGGAAGCTCTTGTGTAATCCCTTGATTTTCCCCCCGGCCATGGAAACGTTGACGGAAACCGTGCTTAACCCTATCATGGGGCCGGTAGCATCGATTTTATGCTCCGGCCTCCGCCCCAGTCATGGGGACGCCCGGTTGCGGAGGCACTGCACATTCCCCGGCTTATTGGTGGCGGACTCCCGGCCCCACCTCGAAAACAAGGAGACGCATATGTCCGCAAAGACATCGGCCGACCGCGCGGCATGGATCCAAGAATTCATCCGTGGCTTCGTGGAAGAATCAACGGAAAACTCCCTCCGGAATCCATCCTCGGAAAAGGCCTTCACCATTCCCCTCGTGGGATTTTCCCGCGGGGACGATCCCCTCTACGAGTCCTATAAGGACCACGTGGGCCCTTTTTATATGACCCCATGGGAGGTCTTCACCCTCACCTTCCGGGATTTCGGGGTCAAGGCCTCTGAACTGACGGTGATCAGTTGGATCCTCCCCCAGACCGACGCCACCAAAGCGGACAACCGCAAAAAGACCCGATTTCCCTCCGAGCGATGGGCCCGGGCAAGGGTTTTCGGTGAACAAGTCAACGTTAAACTCCGTGAGCACGTGGTCTCCATGCTCAAATTTGAAGGATACCAGGCCGTGGCCCCGATTGTCACCCCCCAATTCAGTATCCGGATATCGCCGCGATACGGCCTCGCATCCACTTGGTCCGAAAGGCATGCGGCCTATGCGTCCGGACTTGGCACCTTCGGTCTCTGCGACGGGCTCATCACCGCCGTGGGGAAGGCCATGCGCACGGGTTCGGTGGTGGCCCGGATGAAGATCCCGCCTACCAAAAGGCCATATTCCGATCACAGGGAATACTGCCTTTTCTTTTCCAAAGGGATCTGCGGAAAGTGCATATCTCGATGCCCCGCAGGGGCCATCACCGAGGCGGGAAAAGACAAGTCCCTCTGCTTCGCGCACCTCTTCCCCGCCACGGTGGAGTATGTGAAGAGCCATTACGGCTTCGACGGGTACGCATGCGGCCTGTGCCAAACCGGAGTCCCCTGTGAGTCAAAAATTCCTACGGCCGAGGATGTGCAACCCGACTGATGTTTCAACGGGCCTGCCGTAAGGTCCGTCGATAGTCCTGTTCCGGGCATGAAAAACCACCGGCACCCCCTCCCCTACTGACCGCACCTGCCAAAGCGTTGCCCGCCGGAGTCTGTAGCCTAATCTGAGCGTTCTTACTACCTCACTGTCCCCGGGAAACGCTCTCTCAGATTCATTATCAACCCTCCTGACTTGAATAAACAGGAAATGACAAATGTCAAAGCTCAAATGCCACGTGATCTCCAAATGCCTCAATGACAAGACATACCGCGGTCACTTGTATGCTGTGCTACAGCAACAGGCGATAGGGCAACGAAGATCGGTGAGAAATCCGGGCTATAACACTTTTTCCAGCGGCCAACTAAACACCTTCATTGCCCTGCCTTCCATCTCCTCGTGCAGTGAGTGCAGGGCACCAAAAACCTCTCTTTCCATTTCCTCTTCCACTCCCATCATTATCACACAATTGAATCCGGGCCATACCGCGTCGTCCAGCTTCGGGTCGGATCGGGGTCCTTTTCCAAGAACACGCACCCACTTTGTATATCCCATAATACAGCATTGTGAAAGTGTCTCCATCACTTCTTCATCGTGATCGACATCATAGATGACCATGAACATCTTCATCAGCGTTCTCCTTCCGACTCATGACTCATGACGCATCTTTCTTCTCTCAAACATATAGTAAATCGTGGGGACGAGGACCAGCGTCACAAGCGTGGAAACGGATAGGCCTCCGAGCATGGTAACCCCGAGCGGGTTCCATGCTTCTGCACCCACCTTTTCAGATACCGCCATGGGCAGCATTCCAAAGAAGGTGGTCATGGTGGTCATCAGGACAGGCCGCAAGCGATTTCTGCCCGCCCGTGTGACTGCCTCAAACAGAGGTTCTCCCCGTTTTTGAAGCAGATGAATGTAGTCCAACAGTACAATCGCATTGTTGACCACGATCCCCATAAGCATCACCACTCCCATGAATGACATGATCCCCAGGGTGGTCCCGGTAAAGTAAAAGGCATAGAGGACCCCGCTGAAGGCAAATGGAACAGAAAACATGATAATAAAAGGGTCCCTCAGGCTGCCGAAAAGGGAGGCCATAATCATGTAGACGAGGATAACTCCCATGATCAGCAGGATAGTCAGATCCCTGAATGCCTTTTTCTGCTCCCTGACGTCACCCCCGAACCTTATTGACATGCCGGGGGGCACCCCGATCTCCGCCAGCTTTTTTCTCAAATCTGTGGTGACCGCCCCGAGAGACCGCTGATAGGTATCCGCCTCCACCTTCACAATTTTCTGTCTGTCTTTCCGTTCAATCTCGATAGGACCTTCACCCTCTACAATGCTTGCCACGTTTTTCAGCTTGATCATCCGTCCGTCCGGGGTGAAGAGGGGAACATCCGGGAGATTCCGGAGCCTGTTCTTGTCCTTTTCCGTAAAACGGGTAAAAATATCATAGTTGTCTCCCGCGTCCCGGAACTTTGTTGCTTCCACCCCGTAAAAATAGTTGCGCAGGGCCCCCGCGATCATGGCGATATTGAGACCCAGGTCAGAGGCCTTCTCCCTGTTCACCTGTACCCACAATTCCGGTCTCGGGTCTTTCTGGGTGATATCAATATCCACCAGTCCGGGAATCCCCTCCATGAGGGATTTTACTTTCCGGGCGAACTTCATGTTTTGACCCAAATCCGGGCCCTGGATTTCAAGGGATATGGGTTTTCCACCCCCCATCAGGATAGAGGTAATGGCGTTTTCGGCCCGCACCTGGATCTTGCTGATACCGGGAATCGTATTCACTTTGGCCCGCAGCCTGGCGGCAATATCTTCGGCTGAACGGGCTCTCCTATCCCGATCCACCAGCTTGAACCCGATGCTCCCCACGTTCGGTCCCTGATCAAAGCCCAGGGCCACACCGATACCCTTCTTGGATTCGCCGTCAAAGCCGTAGGAGTGGCGCATCTCCTCAGGCCTGACCACCTCATCTATATTTTTCAGAATCGCATTCATGACATGATTGGTCTCTTCGATGCGTGATCCTTCCGGCAGACGAAAACGGATACTCACGTCTCCCGTATCCACCTTGGGGAAAAAGGAGGTGGAAAGGAAAGGGACAAGGGATACACTGCTCAGGAAGATCGTCGCGGCCAGGAGGACCACGGTCTTCCTGTGCCCGAGTGCCCACTCCAGGATGCTCGTATAGAGGACCTCCACGGCTTCGAAGATTCCTTCCGACCACGCATAAAGCCTCCCGATGATTCCCTTGCGCTTTTTCAGGGTCTCGGGCGTCGCCGTAATCAATTTTGATGCAAGCATGGGGGTCAACATCAGGGCCACCAGCAGGGAGGCCATGAGAGTGATTACGAGTACGAATCCCAGCTGTTTGAAAATCATCCCTGCGAGGCCCGTGAGAAACATGAGCGGGACAAAAACAACCACCGTGGTCATGGTGGAAGCAGTGATGGCGAGGCCCATCTCGCTCGCCCCGAACATGGCGGCTGTCTTGATCCTCCCTCCCCTTTCAATGTGGCGCATGATATTTTCCAGCACCACAATCCCGTTGTCCACCACCATTCCGGACGCGATTGCCAGGGACATAAGGGAAACCAGGTTTATGGTATATCCAAAGAGATAAATAAAGATGAATGCCACAATCAGAGAAAACGGTATGGTGAAGAAAATGATAAAGGCGGTCCGGAGTCTCCGCAGGAACACCACCGTAACCAGAACCACAAAGAAAATCCCGTAAAAAAGGGTGGTCCGCAGATTCTTGACCGAGGTCAGGATATCTTCCGAAGAATCCATGACAATATTAATCTTCACGTCCGGCGGGAGCGTTTCCTCAAACTCCTTGAGTTTTTTCTTGACCCGCCTGATCACCTCCACCGTGTTCTTACCGGTCTGCTTCTGAAGAATCAGAACAATGGCAGGGAGGCCGTCGCCCCACCCGTTCAGTTCCTCCGGCTCATAACCATCCTCCACCCGGGCTACATTTTTCAGATAGACCGGCTGCTTTCGGAAATACCCGACGACCGTTTCTCCTATCTCTTTCGCTGAACGGAAGCGGGCCGGCAATCGAACAAAATAGTCTTTTGTTCCCGATTTTATACTGCCTGCCGGGATATTCAGATTCTCCGAAGCCAGGACCTGGTTAATCCGGGAAAGGGGGATGCCATAGCCCTTAATTTTCTGCATGTCAAAGTAGACATTGATCCGCCTCCTCAGGCCTCCATGCACGATAACCGCCCCGACGCCCGGGACCCTCTTGAGGCCGTCGACCACTTTTTTGTCCACCAGGTGGTACAACCGGGGCCAAGTCCTGGGGCCGCTCACCGTCATGAACATGATAGGAGCCGTGGCACTGCTGAACTTGAAGAGGATGGGTTTTTCCGTATCTTCGGGCAGGTCCCGCTTGGCCAGTTCCAGCTGGTCCCGAATATCATTGCTAGCCACGTCCAGGTCTGTACCCCAGTCAAACTTGCACGCCACCAGCGACAGGTTATCCAGAGACTTGGAGGTAAGGGTATCCAGGTTATTGACCGTGTTCACCTGATCCTCAATAGGTTCCGTGACCTCGGTCTCCACATCTGATGCGCTAGCGCCGGGCCACGAAGTCAGGATGGAAATCACCGGCGGGCTGATGTCCGGGAGCATGTCCACGTTGAGCATGGTCAGGGAGAAAAGCCCGATCATGGCGAGGGCCAGGAAAAGCATCAGGCTGGCGATGGGTTGTTTTACCGAGAATTCAGGAAGTCTCATTTCGCTCCTCCCTTTCCTCCTCCCTCATTCCCAATTCCGGCTTCATCCTTGACTCCTGACTCCTGACTCACGACTCCTGACTCCTGGCTCTTGACCATGGTACCGTCCTTGAGCCTGTTTTTCCCCTTGACGACAACCTGGTCCCCTTCTTTCAGCCCTTTCGTGATCTCCGCGCGGTCTCCCTGCAGCAACCCTACCGCAACATTCTTGAGGACCGCCCTATTCCGCTCCACCACAAAGCAATAGTAGCTTCCGGTCCCGGGCAGCCTGTTGAGCCCGTCTTTTGATATGACAAGTCCACTTCGTCTCCCCACATAAAGCCTGACATGGCAATACATGCCCGAACGAAGCAGAAGCCCCTGGTTGGGGACATGGATTTCGATCTGCCCTGTTCGGGTTGCGGGATCAAGGGTCGGGTTGATAACAGACACCGATCCCTTGAATATCTTCCCCGGAAATGCATCCACGCGAATGTCGGCCGTCATACCCTTCCGGATATGCGGAAAATCCTGCTCCGTCACCGTGCTCACAATCTTGATGATTGATTCATCCGAGATCCGCACAATAGGTTTCTTGGTATCAGACATACTCCCTGCATCAAAATACCGGGCAGAGACATATCCTGCTATGGGCGCACGGACATCGTGGTCTTTCAACAAAATATTCAGGAGGTTCAGGGCTGAGTGAGCCTTTTCGATCTGTGCCATGGCCAGTTTCCTTGAGGCCAGCGCGCCATCAAAACGCGCCTCGATCTGATCCAGCTTCTGCTGGGAAACAGCATGATTCTTCACCAGTTTTTTCATGCGCACACGATCTTTCCTGATCACAGCAAGGTTTGCCTCCACTTCTTTCAACCTCGCCTCAGCCGAAAGGAGATCCGCCCGGGCCTGCCTGATCTGTGCGCGAATAATATCCTTCTCAAGGACCGCAATAAGGGTCCCTTTATTCACAAAATCTCCCTTTTCCACGAGGATCTTCTCAACGATCTTCCCGGCAATTTTCGGGTTCACATACACCTCTTGCAGCGGCCGAACATCTCCCATCTGGTCCAGAACCCAATCCAGGTTCATGATCCGCGCCGGCTCCGTCTCCACAGGGACCACAACTTCTTTCCTTGCTGTTTCCTTCTTACGGTTCTTGAACTTCCAGTAATTGTGCGCCGCGATTCCGGCAAACAAAACGATGGCAATAGCGGCAATAACCAGGCCCAACTTTCCTTTCCGCTTTTTCTCGCGTCCCGTCATATGCACTGCTCCCTTCAACCCCAGTTTTCAGCACTTTTCCAAAAAACAGTTTCATGATCAGATCCGTATCAAAGGGATGACTCCCCGGTTCTTCCAGATGGTTCACCAGAAAAGCGTGTATGATCCCTTCAAATAGTATGGCTTTTTTAGTTCCTATGTCAAACGGGTGATTTACCCTTACCTCGATTGCGGCATCCCGCACAACGGCTTTGCAAGGGTCAAATGTGGAAAATGCGGTCACATTTTCCTTGACACCCAGCCCGTTTCCGCCATATTTTCTCCTCAAAAAAACGATTTCTTATCACCGGGATTAGCCGGCCGGAATGGGCAAGCATTCCCTCGCCTTTTCAAAAGGGATTCCCACGCTAGCGCAGGGTGGGGGCAAAGTGAATGCGGTGATGCGGCCGCGGCGCGGTGATTGACATTTGTCCTTCTCACTGCCATATTGGTGTCCTTGTGACGCCCTTTGTCCACGACCTTTCCATCAAAAGGCTGCCATGACGGAATCCCCTTACAGCGTCCGGGGACGAGCGGTAACATGCAACGCCTGCTTCCCAGGGCGACCATCTCTCCCACGTTTCTTCAGAGCGCCCCTGAAGCTCTGCCTACCTCGCCCCGGACGGCTATTCTGAGACGGCCCGGGGCGCCTTGTGGCTCATAACCCCCTGACCTTAGGGGATTGCGGCGAACCTGTCACATGGAGGGAGTCGCGATGGCAAAGAAAAGAATCATTCTCTTTCCAGTGGTTGCGTTCGTTCTGGCCGTACCCGGAACCGGCCAGGCCTGGTGGGACTGGCACTGGGCATGGGATTTTTCGGCCATTGAGTCCCCGGACTGCGGCGAACGGCTGGACTTCGAGCCCGTGAGGGTCGTGGTGCAGTTGACGGACGCGGCCAAGCCCTCGACATTCAAGGCCTGGCTCAACGGGAAAAGGATCCCCAAGACCGAGGACAACTACACGTATGATCCCACAAATCGCAGGGTCATCCTCACACTGGGTCCCGAAGACGGCCTCAGGGTGAAAGAGGACGGGCCCTGGGGATGGAACTTCCTCCGGACCGAGGTCAAGGGGAAGACCTGGAACTGGCGCTGGTGGAGGCATAGGAGAGCCACCAAGACGGATGTGGACAATTCCTGGTTTTTCGTGAAAGCGAGGGGGCTCACCCGGGATACGATCTACGGCAGGGTCCGAGGATTTGAGGTCACGGACGACGCCTGGGCCTGGAAGTCCCTGCCCTTTGCCAAGCCGCCCGTGGGGGAATTGCGCTGGCGCGCGCCGCAGGATCCAAAACCCTGGAAGGGGGTCTATGAGGCCACCGAGGAGTGCACGCCCTGCACCCAGCTCATCACCTCGAGCGACTGGATCCGGCAGGAAACGGCCGAGGGGAGCGAGGACTGCCTGTACCTCAATGTCTTTCGCCCACGGTCCGCGGAAAAGGAACTCCCCGTGTACGTCTACATCCACGGCGGGTCCAACAACTTCGGAAAGGCCGCCCATTACGACGGCTCCATCCTTGCAGCCCGCTCCAACCTCGTGGTGGTGGTGGTCCAGTACCGTTTGGGCCCCCTGGGCTGGTTCACGCACCCCGCCCTGCGGCACGGAGACGCGCTGGACGACTCGGGCAACTTCGGGACCCTGGACAATATAAAGGCCCTGGAGTGGATCCGGGACAACATCAAGGCCTTTGGGGGAAACCCGGATAACGTGACCATCACGGGCGAGTCGGCGGGCGCCCACAACGTGATGAACGTCGTGATCTCGCCATTGGCCGCAGGCCTGTTCCACAGGGCCATGTCGGAGAGCGGCGGGATGGTGACCATCCCCGTGGAAGAAGGGGAGGCCCTGGCCAACAGTAACATCCAGTTACTCTTGGCACGTTACGGGGACACCTGGGAGGAATGGGAGACTTGGTCCCTGGACGAACAGGAGGCCTACCTGCGCTCCGCCGATGCCAAGGACCTCTACGAGGTGCTCTACGGCAGTATCGGGGTGTACGACGCCTACAGGGACGGCGTGGTGATCCCGGGCAGCGTGGTTTCCACCATCCGCTCCGGCGATTACAACAAGGTGCCCATCATCCTGGGGGCCAACGAGCAGGAGACCAAGGCCTTCCTGCCGGTTTTCACCGGCGCTCCTCAATTTGGGTGTAAGTTTATCTTCGAGAACCAGTGCGTGGAAGATAGGGAAGTTCACCTCTGCACCCGCCGCAGACCGGCCCCTCTTCCAAGGGAAAGGCCTCACCGCAGGACGGACAAACAATGAAACCTTTCCGCCTGTGCGAGGTTACGAAAGCAGGGTCGAGATTCACATGCTCCACACCGCACACGGAAACGCCGGCCCGCCGAATCTCTTCCATCAGTACGTCGAAGGATTGCTCTTTCTTGGGTTTCAGTTTGAAGAACCAGGCCTTGAGCTCGGGAAAAGGATCCATTTTGACGGCATCCACGAAGACCCTGGCCCCCCTGCCGCTGTACTTCTCGTAAAGGCTCAGGGCGAAGCGGCCCACGTTGATCACCCGGAGCCAGCCGTTTCCAATGGTGCAGGGGGTCAGGATCTGGACGGCATCCGGCAGGCAGGCCCGCGTCTCGCAAAGGGCGTCGAAAAACTCGCCCTCGGGTCTGTGCCTCCACGCAAGTTCCACCATGAAACCACCCAAGACCACGCCCGGGGCCACGTGCCCGTGAAAGGACATGATCATATCCAGGTATTCCTCGTAAGTCCGACCGCATATGGAGGTCTGCCCCTCTATTCCCCTGTCCGGCGCCATCCTACAATGCCTCCACGCGGCAAGGGACGTAGCGGTGAAGGGGCGTGGCGGCAAAAGGGTCCCGGTGCGTGTTCTTGGTCAGCCGGTTAACGTTTGCCCCGTATTTTCGGCCCTGGTAGAGCAGCCCGAAGCCGTGCGGGATGACGATCATGCCACTGCGGGTGGCCTCCGTGACTTCCAGTTCAATGGTCTCCTCGCCCGCCTCGGTCACAACCCGCACCATCCGTCCGTCGGAAAGTCCCAACGAGGCTGCGTCCCGCGGGTTCATGGCCAAGGTGCAAGCACGTTTCCCACGGTTCCAGGCCGGATCCCGCATCAGTGTGTTGGCGTTGTAATCCATGTGCCGTCCCGCCATGAGGACCAGCGGCCATTCACCATCGGCCGAAAGGGCCCGTGCTTCGGCCTCGGGCGTGATGGAAGCGATCCACTCCCGCATTTCGGGGTAGGTGATGTCCACCCGGCCGTGTTCGGTGCGAAGGCTTTCGAGGTTCTTTTCCTCATCGCACCGTCCCACCCAGATCCCTTCCGGATGGTCCAGGAGGGCCTGGAACACCTCCTCTCCTAGGGCGGGCCCGGGCGTGAAGCCCGCCCGGGCCGCGTTCTCATGAAACGAGGCGGGCACGGTCTGCAAAAGCCCCCACAGGGCGGCCAGGTTGGCCGAGCCCAGGGCACGGCCCAGCGTCTTGGCAAGCACGAACGGCATGGCTCCCAGGGCCCGGGGCTCGTTTTGGGCGTACTGCATGAGCGCCGCCCCGAATCGCAGGCGGTCTCCCCGTGCCGCTTCCACCAGCGAGTCGGGCACATCGGGCACCAGGCCGAGACGGTCGGCCAGCCTCACCAGGAACTGACTCACCTCCAGACGCTCCCCCTCGGGCTCCAGTACCGGATGCCGAGCCTGGAAATAGACCTCGGGGTAGGTCAACGCGAAAAACGTGCCGTCCCAGGACTCGTATGCCGACCGGGCGGGAAGCACATAATGTGAGAGGGCGGCCGTCTCGGTCATGGCCAGCTCGCAGGTCACCAGAAGATCGAGCCGCCCGAAGGCCTCCTCGTAGGCCGTGGTGTCCGCGTAGGACCGCAACGGGTTGGACTGGGAACATAGCACGGCCCGCAGCCTCTCGGGGTGGTCGCTCAAGATTTCCTCGGGCATCACGTTGGGTGGAAAGGTGCCCATGATGGCTGGAAAATCAGTGGTCACCGTGCGCCAGGTACGCGGGTCGCGCTCGTCGCTGTGTGACCCGATGGGCATAAGGTAGCCGGGGATCACGTTGCCCCCCGGCACCCCGATCCGGCCGCAAACCGCCAGGAGGATTATCCCCAGGCAGGAGGTCACCGTGCTGTGACGATTCATGAAAACGCCGAGGTCGGGATGCATGCTCGACTTTCGGGTGGCCATCAACCTGCAGACCTCCCGGACCTGATCATATTCGAGTTCGCAGACCTCCACCGCGGCCCGTGCATCAAAATCACGGAACAGGGGCAGGATCTCTTCATAGCCATGCACGTGGCGCTCGATGTACTCCCGATTCTCCCAGCCCTCCCGGCAGATGATGGCGATCATGGCCCGGGTCAGAAGAGCGTCGGTCCCGGGCCTGACGGCAAGATGGATATCCGCGATGCGCGCCGTTTCGGACCTGCGGGGGTCGACGACCACGAGCACCTTGTCCGGGTCCTTGGCAAACTTGGTCAGAAAGCGCCGCGCCTGGGGCATCTGGTGGCTCATCATCCCGTTCCACCCCATGGCCAGGAGCACATCGGTCTTGTGGTGGTCCGGTAAGCCGAAGAGGTACTGCCTTCCGGTGGCCCGGCCCCAGGCCCAGAAATGTCCGGTCAGTTCCTGGGCCAGGGCGCTGTAATGATATCGGGATCCCATGCCCCGAAGGAGCCTCACTCCAAAGGCCGCCTCGAAGTTGCAACCCTGGCCTCCACCTCCCATGTAGGCGAAGGACCTGGGTCCGTGTTCCTTTACGATGGCCTGAAGGCGTTCGGCGATCTCCTCCACCGCCTGGTCCCAGGAAATGGGCTCGAAGCGGTCTCCTACCCGTTTGAGGGGGTGGGAAAGTCGGTCCTCGTGGTGTTGGTGATAGGCGATATTGAGGCCCTTGCGGCAGACATAGCCCTCACTGCGCGGGTTGTCCCTGTCCGGACGGACTTTGACGATCCGGTTGTCCCGGACCCGGACCTCCAGACCGCAGTTCTGGGCGCACATGGCGCAGGATGTCTTTTTCCAGTCCGTCATATCGCGGTCTCCTCTTGTCTTGCCAAATTTAGGAGTTCTCTCGGCCCTAGCGTCAGCGCCTAAACTGGTTGGCACACCAACCGTCCGCGGCGACGAGGTCCGGCGCGCTGTTATCCCGCGCTACATCATGTCCATCAAGAGACGACGCAAGAGCACCCGCTCCTCCAGCGTGAATCTTTCGAGCAGCTCTTCATTGGCGGCCTTGCGTTCCGCCACAAGGGTCTCCCTAAGACCGTTCGCCTTATCCGAAGGGAAGAGGCGAAACATGCGTCGATCCCGTTCGTCCCGCTCCCTCACGAGCCAATCCCCTTCCACCATCCGATCCAGAACACCGGAGAGGGTAGCCTTGTCGATAAGAAGCATCTGGCCCAGTTCAACGGCGGTGAGCCCTTCCCGGTGCCACAGGGCCTCCAGGACGAGGTACTGGATATTGGTGAGCCCGTAAGGCCGGAGACGTCTCTGTACGAGTCCATGGCCCCTCTGATAGGCCTTGGCCAGGAGAAAAACGTAGCAGTCTTTGTGAGGATCCTCCGGTGCGGTCATGGTTTGGAATGCTCCCGCACTCCGCCGGGCTGATAGGTGCCATATCGATCGGCGAAGCGCAATTAGTTCGCATGCGAAACTATCACGAAAAAGAAGGGCCGTCAACAAAAATGACGAAAGCCATCGTGGGGATGATATATCGTGGATTGGTGTTCGATACCCGACCTGGAAACCGAAGCGGATCAGCCGCGTTCATCCCTGGCGAAAAGGGCAGCCCCCAAAGCACCGACGATCTGGGGCTCGTCGGGCACATCCACGGGCGCGCCCAGTATCTCGGCCAGCAGGTCCACCACGGCCCGGTTCTTGGCCACGCCCCCGGTCATGACGACCCTTCCCGAGACGCCCACACGAGTGGCGAGCCCCACGGTACGCCTCGCGATGGCCCGGCTTACCGCCATGGCGATATCCGCAGGCTTTTTGCCCTGGCTGATGAGGCTCACCACCTCGCTTTCTGCAAAAACCGTGCAGATGGAAGAAATGGTCAACGTCTCGGTGGATTGGGCCGCCAGCTCGTCAAGATGGTCCAGCGGGGTTTCCAGTGCACCCGCCATCACCTCCAGGAAACGTCCCGTACCTGCGGCGCATTTGTCGTTCATGACAAAATTGAGCACACGTCCCCCCTTGCCCACCTGTATGGCCTTGGAATCCTGCCCGCCGATGTCGATGATGGTACCCACGTCGGGGTAGAGTGCGTGGGCGCCCCGCGCATGACATGCGATTTCCGTCTTGGCGCCTTCTGCTTCGCGCACCCGCGCCCGCGAATAGCCTGTGGAATAGACCCGAACCACGTCCCCCGGCGTCAGGCCCGCGGCCTCGAGGGCCCCGGCATATGCCCTGCTTCCCGCCTCCCGGCTGTCCCTGCCCGTGGGCAGAATGGCATGCCCCAGGAGCCTTCCTTCCTCGTCGATGATCACGGCGTCGGCCGAAAGGGATCCCACGTCGATGCCACCCCAAAATCTCATGACGCCGCCTCCATGGACTCGATGAACGCATCGAGCCGCGCCTCGATCTGGGCGTCCGAGTAGACCCGGGGGTCGTTCTGATCCGCTTCGATCACCACCCCGGGTCGACCCGTGCGCTGGGAGAGTTCCTCCTGAAGGCGGTACATTCCGACGGAGTAGGGCTTGCAGGAACGGTTGGAATGCATGATGAACCCGGTGAGGGAAAACTCATCCATCAGCCCCGAAAGATACCGAATGCGTTCCTCGAAGCCGTAATTGATATACACGTTCAAATAGGATGCGGCCAGCAGGCGGTAGGGGTCCGCCATCTCTTCGTCCTCATAGTTGCTGAGCCCGCCCCAGCTATTGGCATAGGTGGTCACCACCAGCGCACATTTTCGCTCCTGGAAAAAGTTTTCGAGCCTGCGCATCTTGAACCATACGGGCAGGTTGTCCCATAGCACCCGGTACCGTTCACCGGGGACCGAAGGGATCTTGTCCGCCGCACGGCCCGCCACCTCCTCATACAACGCCTGGTAATAGTCCACACATCCTTGAGTCCCCCGCAGGGTCACGATGGGCCCCAGGTGGATGAAGGAATCCAGGCTGTTGATGGGCGTGGGCACGGTTCTTGCCAGGAACAGAATCTTTTTCCAGTAGGCTGCGGCCTCCTGGCTCAAACGCAGAACCTCGGCCAGGTGCTCATGGTCGAAAGGCCTGCCTGTGATCCTCGCCAGGAACTGCTCGAGGTCCTTGAACTGGGCCACGGTATATTCCAGGAGATCGTCCGTGAGGCCGTCATGTACGAACGGCGTGTCCACGATGAAAAGAGGCACGTCGTATTTCCTGGCGATCACCTCGTACCACTTGATCACGGTCTTGCAGATGTTCGTGGAGCAGAGCAGGAAATGGGGGGCGGGAAGCCCGCCCACAGGCCCTCCCTGCAGAATGTCCGCCCCGAAATCTGTCCTTGCATAGGCGCAGATGTCCTGGGAAAACCCCTGGGCCTCGGCCGCCTCCATAAGTTCCACGGACTGGTGGTTCGCCGCGCACATGGCCGCATAGTTCTCCGGGTAGATTGGGATGATGTCCATGGCAAAGAGAAACTCCACCGGAGCCCCGCTGGTGATCCATGCGATGGGCTTTTCCTTTGTGGTCTTGGCCTCGAAATAGTAGGCCGTCATGAGTTCCTTCATCTTGGAAAAGGTCTGAAACTCGGTCATGGTCTCATCCCTCCAGCATCTCGCAAAAGGCGCTCAACCGCGTTCCGATTGCGTCAAAATTTTGCATGGAAAGCTCAAGCTCCACCACCGACGATGGAATGCCCTCATCGGTCAAACGCTTCATGAGCTGGGGCCGGTCAAAGGCATCGGGCTCGCAGAACTTGAGGTACCAGAAAAGGACTCCGTCCGCCCCGGCCTTTCTCGCATGGTCCACCAGGTAATCGTGCCGGTCGTTTTCAGGATTGTACAGGCAGCAGCAGGGGGCGGGCCCGAAGAGATACCGGGCCACGCCCTCCACGAGGTTCTCCACCGCCAGAGTTTCTTTAGACACCGTGCGCCACCCGTTGGCGAAGTCGTCCTGCACCACCCGGACCCCCAGTCGGTCCAGGATGCGATGCAGTTCCAGGGGATCATAGACCAGGCCTGACAACAGAAGCCTGGGACCACTGTCTTCCGGAGGATCCATGGAGTCCAGTTTTTCCAGGAGGTCCGAGAGCAGTTTTGCATAATACTCCGGTCCCAGGAACGAACCAGCCTTGAGGACCGCGTAAAAGTCCAGGTTGGAGACCAGGCCCGCCCGCTCCAGCCTCAATGCATAGAGCCTGCGCTGAAGCGCTCTGACGCGCCCGTAAAGCTCCGAGGCCTCGGCCAGGGACTCGGGGGTCATTCTACCGCCTGCCATCTCCTGCAGCCCCCTGTTGACCTTATCGAGCCCGCTCGAAAGGTAGTTTCTGCGGGCCTCCGCGGTTTGAGTAACGGGGATGGAGAGTTCCACCGTGGGCTTGTCCACGACCCTGCGGTAGACCTCCCGCAGGTTCACCAGTGTGTCGCAAAGGGATGTGAAGGCGTATCCCCGCACCATGTCCGCTCCGCCCGCCAGTTCCAGCTCCATGGCGGATCGGGCCACGGAACAGCAGTACGACTGAAGATAGGCGTCGGCACGGGAGGGGGCGAGCCTGTTCCCCCACAACTGGACCGGAAAACCGCCTGAAGCATAGACCAGTTCAAGGGGAAAATAGGCGGGCATCACACCGATCACGGGCCGATCCAGGGCCCGGGCCTGCTTCAGGATCGTACCCCTGACGTCTGAAAGAACTTCATGAAAAGGATCGTACATACGTCTTCTGTCTCCTCTGTCTTACGGTTCGGGATCCCGGAAAGGGCCTTAACAGGGTATTGAAAGAAGTAGCGAGCGCGAGCGAAGCTAGGCAAATATGGAGGCCAAAAAACCTCACATTACTAATAGTAAATGAGTATTTTTCAGCCGAATTTTGACCTTGGCATCGACAAGCGCAGCACTTTTTCAGCTGCCTGTTAAACGGTCGGCGGCTTAACCTTATACCTTTTTTCAAGAGCCCATGTCCACTGCTTCCCCAAGCTCCATGGAGGAGCGTGCCAGCCCTGCGACCATGTTTTCATTGACAGGAACAGGAGGACTCGGGTAACGTTTCTCCGAACGAACGATCGTTCCCCATTCAGGGTGGCGGGGCGGCAAGGGGACTCCCGCCGTCGCGCGGGCACGAAAAGAAGCAACTTTTGCGGAGGGAATCAACCATGTCCAAGTCCAAGTATGACGTCCAGGTGAACCCGGATCTGTGCACGGGTTGCCTGCGCTGCGGGCTGGCCTGCTCCGAGCTGTACACGGGCGCCTTTAACCCGCTGCTTGCAAGAATCCACGTAAAAGTTTCCGGGGCTACATGTGAAATCCTCTTCACGGAAGAATGTAATGCGTGCGGTGTGTGCGCCGATAACTGCTTTTTCGAAGCACTGACCAAGACCAGGAAGGAGGCGCAAGCATGAGTCCGGGGGGATTTGCAGGAAATACGATTTACGTGGACCTGTCCACGGGTGTGATCGAGAAACGACCGCTGGACCTGGGCCTGGCTGAAAAGTTCCAGGGAGGGCTCGGGCTCTGCATCAGGCTCGCGCACGAGGCCATCAGCCCGGGCCGGGGAGCCCTTTCCCCTGAAAACCCCATCGTCCTGGGCACGGGCCCCCTCGTGGGGACTCATCTTCCGGCCACATCCAGGCTTTACGCGGTGACCAAACTGCCCACGAGCGGCACTGTGGGGTGGTGCGGGTCGGGAGGAGTCAATTTCGCCTGTATGCTCAAGAACGCAGGGTTTGACCACGT
The DNA here is from genome assembly GCA_019307945.1 of Deltaproteobacteria bacterium. GTDB lineage: Bacteria > Desulfobacterota > DSM-4660 > Desulfatiglandales > Desulfatiglandaceae > B17-G16. Next base: position 24,678 of record JAFDIS010000041.1, read on the forward strand.
GGTGATCCGGGGACGCGCGGAACGGCCGGTTTACCTGGAAATTTTCAATGACGACATGAAAATCCGTGACGCGGGCCACCTCTGGGGAAAGGGGGTCGAGGAGACCGACGCCATACTGTGGGAGAAGTATGGAAGACCCACCGGAATCCTGGCCATCGGTCAGGCCGGCGAAAACCTCGTTCCGTTTTCAATGGCCTTCGTGGAGGGTCTGGCCACCCTGGGCAGGGGAGGATTCGGGGCGGTCATGGGCTCAAAGAACCTCAAGGCCGTTGTGGCCCGGGGCGAGCGGGGCATCCGGGTGGCGGACAAGAAGCGGTACAAGGAAGTCTCCCGGGCCTTCCTCAAGAGCATGCGGGAATATCCCTATCTCAAGGAGTGGCAGGATCTGGGCCTGGTCAAGTCATTCCCGCTCGTCCCTGTGGAGCAGTATAAGGCCATGAAGAAGAGGCGCGTGGCCTGTGTGTCCTGCCCCGTGGGCTGCAAAGACGTGGTGGAAATCCCTGACGGAGAGTACCGCGGACTCGTCAAGGGCACCAGTTCCGTCATTAATCTCTACACACCGGTCATTTACGGGTTCAAGGACTACCGCGAATCGATCCGCTTCATGGCTCTCCTGGACGATTACGGACTGGACATGTTCGAGTTCTTCGGGATCATGGGTTTTACCGCCGAACTCACCCGGCGGGGGATCATCCCGGCGCAAGATGTGGATCCCGAAATCCGGGTCGATTCCCTTGCATCCATGAGCGCCTGGGCTGAAAAGATCAGCCTGCGCCGCGGCCTGGGGGATCTCCTTGCAGGTGGATTCCCCGGAATCCTGGAGGCATTAGGGCCCGAGGCGGAACCTTTTGCGCCGTCCCTGGTGAAAGGGATGCACCCCTACGCCGGTCCCGGCTCTTCACTGCCCTGGGACCTTTTCGGGACCATGGAATTGGGACAGGTCCTGGACCCCCGGGGGCCCCACGTGGGTGCGGGAGGTTCGCCGACCTATTTTGCCAAGAGACCCCTCGAGGTCTTTCCCAAGCATCTGCGCCGGATGGGCGTGCCGGAAGGGGCTCTGGGCCGAATCCTGCAGAAGGGAGAGGCGGAAGATGAAGAGGGCATACTTCGCGTAGGAAGACTCCTGAGATATTCCCACCGCTGGTTCGCCATCCTGGGTTCCCTGGGCGTTTGCGCCAGGGCGGCCATCAACCGGTTTTACAGCGTTTCGGCGTGCGCCGAGATGGCCGAGGCGGTCACGGGGTTCCCCACCGACCCGGAAACACTGGAGCTCCGTGCGGACCGGAGCTGGACCCTCCTCCGGATCATGAATCTGAGGGACGGATTTTCCCGAAACAAGCAGGAAACCTTGCCCGATCGGTGGTTCCGGGAAGACGGATTCAAGGACTACGCTACCGGCGATCCACTGCGTCCTGAAACAGTGGAAAAGATGATCGAGGACTATTACGGAGAATGGGGTTGGGACCTGGAGACCGGGGCGCCCACTCCGGAGACGATCGCAAGACTGAGCCTGGAAGAGGAGAGCAAGAAATGACCGACCAAAAGATCCAGTGCAGTTACTGCGCAAAGAAACGCTGCTTTTTCGGCGACCTGAGCCGTTCGCCGGACTTCTGCCCAACGAATCTCCGGCCGGATACGGTTCGAGAGGCCGCAGAAAAACTCAGGGACCCTGAAAACAGCGAAATGGCCCGGGCCGTGGCCCTGACCTGGAAAGAAGACTACGGCAGACTCACACGGGTTGAAGAGACCGTACGATATGCGAGGATTCGGGGGTACGAAAAGCTGGGCGTCGCCTTTTGTGTCGGGCTATCCCAGGAAGCGGAGCTCCTCACGAATCTGCTCATCAACGAGGGGTTCGACGTGGTTTCCGTCTGCTGCATGTGCGGAGGCATCAGTTCGGAGGACGTGGACCTGCCCGACGAAGACAAGATCATGCCTGGAATCAGACAGCCCATGTGCAATCCCATCGGCCAGGCCGCGCTCCTGGACGAGGAGGGCAGCGAGTTGAACATCCTGCTGGGCCTTTGCGTGGGCGACGACACCCTGTTCATCAAGCACAGCAAGGCTCCTGTCACGGTTCTTGCGGTCAAGGACAGGGTCCTGGCACACAACCCCCTGGGAGCCCTGTACACGGCCAGGCACATCTACACGCGGCTCAACACGCGCAAACCCAAGAAGGATCAGTCTTGAGCCGGGATCCTGAACTGACGGCTCCCGGAAACACGGGCGGGAGTACTCCCACCGGCCCATGAGCGATTCCCGGGAACAAAAGATCGGCGTCCTCTATGCGGTGTCGGCCTTCGGGTTCTGGGGGCTGGTGCCGATCTACTTCAAGGCCGTGGCGCATGTCACGCCCCTGGAGATCCTTTGCCACCGCGTGGTCTGGTCCGTCCCCCTGACGGCCCTGCTCATCACACTGGGTGGAGGCTGGCCCGCGCTGCGAACCGCGCTCGGGGACCGAAAGGTGCTGGCCACCCTCTTGCTGACCGCCACGCTGGTGGCGGGCAACTGGTTCATCTTCATATATGCCGTGAACACGGACCGGGTACTGCAGGCCAGCCTCGGCTACTTCATCAATCCCCTGGTCAACGTACTGCTGGGCGTGATCTTTCTCCGCGAGCGCCTCAGGCCTTTTCAGGTCACGGCCGTGATACTGGCCGCCGTGGGGACATTGAACCTCACCTTCAGGGCCGGGCAATTTCCGTGGATCGCCCTGACGCTGGCGTTCAGCTTCGGGTTCTACGGACTCCTGCGGAAAACGGTGCAGATCGAATCGGTTAACGGCCTCTTCGTGGAAACCTGTCTGGTTTGTCCCCCGGCCATTGCCTGTCTCCTCTACCTGGGCGCCCGGGGAAAAATGGCTTTCGGGACCGTGGACGCCACCACCACGATCCTGCTTTTCCTGGCAGGGGCCGTGACCACTTTTCCACTGGTCTGGTTCACGAGCGGGGCGCGCCGTCTCCGCTACGCCACGGTGGGCCTGCTCCAGTACATGGCCCCGTCTCTTCACTTCGTCCTGGCCGTTTTCCTGTATCGCGAACCTTTCGGCGGCGAACAACTGGTCTCTTTCGGTTTCATCTGGACCGCTCTCCTGATCTATGCCGTGGATTCACACGCGGCGCACAGGAGGTGATGTGCCGCGGGATCATGTCGGCCTCCACGGGACTCCGGGGCAACGGCTCCCTGCATTTTTCGATTTAGGATTTTAAAATATGCCCGGTTCTTTCGAATCCAAATAATGCCGAGACAGGCTCCGTTAGGGTGGTCATTGACATCAGGCTTCTGGAATCATGCATTCTGAGACCCCTGGCACGGGTCACATGCCAGCGCTGCTGATACTCTGGCACACCCTCCTGACGCACCGCCTGAACACACCGGTTCCAGAACGTCCCGTTACCCTCAATATCTTTTACTTCTTGACTTTCTTTCTGTCTCATGTTAGTTTTTGCTAAATTTGGCCAGGAGATATTTAAGACTGTAGCCCCGTCCCTTCAGACACCAGGCATCACCACTCATTCACAGGCGGAAGTGCTGAATTCATCCTTCTGATTTCCGGGCCGTTGCAACCTGCAGCAAGACAGGCTATGAGCACTCTCATGAGACCTTTTCATAGCATCCAGAGCAATCCAGACTCCGGCTGTTTCCTGCCATTCCACGGCCCAAGCCTTTTTAACATTCACGCTCGCAGATATCCGGACCCCGGCCTTGTCCCGGGGATTGTCGAAATAGAACCAATGGAAGTCCGGAATTATATTTAAAATACTTATGTCTTAGAAT
>JAFDIS010000003.1 GCA_019307945.1 Deltaproteobacteria bacterium
GGTCATTGGGTCGTTGGGTCTGTGGGTCTGTGGGTCGAGGGTCCATTGGGTCTGTGGGTCGAGAGTCGAGAGTCGTTGAGTCTGTTGGGTCTATTGGGTCAGTGGGTCGTTGGGTCGTTGGGTCGTTGGGTCCATGGGTCTATTGGGTCTGTGGGTCATTGGGTCATTGGGTCTGTGGGTCGTTGGGTCAGTGGGTCGGTTCGGTCTGTCCGGCACCTTGAAGGAGAAAATTTCCATTCTATTTTGAGGCAATGCAAAATGGAAATGGCCTCGCGGCAATCTTCAACCATACGGAAAGCCCGTTTTTTAAGATTGGTTGCTCAGTCCCACTGCTTCGCAGCGGGTTCCCGGTGTCAGAAATGAGAATTTTTGTGCAAGATCAATCCTCCCCCTTTTCCTGCTTAGCCCAATAATCGACCACTTTATCTTGGAAAATACGAAAGTCCTGCAGATTCTGTTGAATGATTTCATAGACCATCTTTTTGTCCAACTCCCAATAAACATGCACGAGCATGTTTCGAAACCTCGCCATTTGTACGAGCCTTTCACGAAGGGCTTTATCAATCACTCCCAGGCTCTCCATTCCGATAAAGATATCCGCATATGTCTCGGGCGGTTTGATGGGTTTCTCGAATTGCTGCAGAGAGATGATTCTGTTCCCTACATTCAGGCAACTTTCGATCGCCAATTGGAGAAACCTCTCAGCGCTTGCTTGCAGCATTTCGTCATTCTGAAATTTTTCAAAAGATATTTCCCGTATTCTTCCCAGGAGCAAAGAATATCGGTTCAGACGCTGAAGATGGTCTCTTATTCGCTCATCCACGACCCTTGATCCCTTGGACAAAAACCCGATCAAAGTTGTCTCTGAAAAATGTGAAGTCCAGATGCACCCTCACGATCTGGTCATAATACTCGGAGAAGACCTCGCGGTCCCCGCAATAAAGCAGTTTGCCTTCCTTGAGAATCCGGTGTGCCATTCTCGGGGGGCAATCGTTCAGCACGATAACGTCAATTTCATCCGTACCAAGCAACCCAGTGAGGATCCCTTCAAGGGCCAGACGCCTGGAAAATCTTTCAGCCTTGGACATACCAAAGGAAAGAAGCAACGCGAAGTCCAGATCACTCAAGGGGGTGAGTTTCCCCATGGCAGCGCTCCCAAACAGAAAAAATGCTGCCACATCCGGCTCCCCTGAAACACGCGCGGTCAGTTCAGGGATTTTGTCCATCACACTCCTGGGGAGCGTCCTGTTTTCGCGGATTATCATTTTGGTCTGTCTGGTCTGTTTGGTCGGTTTGGTCTGTCTCGTCTGTCTGGTCTATTTGGTCTATCTGGTCTGTCTGGTCTATTTGGTCTATCTGGTCTGTCTGGTCCGTTTGGTCTGTCTGGTCTGTTTGGTCTGTCTGGTCCGTTTGGTCTATCTGGTCTATCTGGTCTGTCTGGTCTGTTTGGTCTGTTTGGTCTATCTGGTCTGTTTGGTCTATCTGGTCTGGTCTGTCTGGTCTATCTGGTCTATCTGGTCTATCTGGTCTGTCTGGTCCGTTTGGTCTATCTGGTCTGGTCTGTCTGGTCCGTTTGGTCTGTTGGGTCTCTCGCCCTATAATTTTCTTGGACGCCAAACCGGGATAATTATGAAGTCGGGGGAGGTGTCCAGATGGGGAACATGAAGGTTACCTGCCAACATCCTGGCGCGGCCTCGGCCGAGGGAGCCCGCGTTCAAACCGGGCGGACAAAGATTCAACAGCTCGGTCCTCCTAGACACCCCTGAAAAGCGCGGCCACTGGGATCATACGAATGTCGTCAATGGTTTCGTACTCCGTTCCCATGTAGAACAGATAGCGGTTGACCTTGCGTTTCCTGCTGTCGCTGAAACTCCGCAAATTCCGAAAATCGCGAGGACCCGGCCTCGTTGAAGACTTGACCTCTACGGCATATACCTCGTCATCTACCTCGAAAACCAGATCGATCTCATTTCCGGCCGCACTCTTGTAAAAATAGAACTGGTCCGTTTTGATGAATCCCAGTTTCCTCCGCTTCTCCAGTTCAGCCAGGACAAAATTTTCCAAAAGTTGTCCCTGGCTGGAATGGGAGCTGAGACCGTAGAGAACACCATTGTCGGCAAAATAGGTCTTGGCCGCCTTTACATAGCGCTTCGCCGGGCCGTACTGGTAACCGTAAAGCCTGAATGTCAACTCGGCCTGGTGCAGGGCATTCAAATACTTCTTGGCCGTTGGGAAACTGATTCCCGCCTCTCTGGCAAAGGCCGACACCTCCAGGTGAGAGCCCAGGGACCTACCGAGATGCTGGAACAGGGCCCGCAGCCCCTCGAGGTTTTCGATATTGGACAACTGCATCAGATCCCTGGTGAAATAAGTGTTTCTGTAATTTATCAGGACCTCTCGCTTGCGCTCCGCGTCCTTTTGGCCGAGCACTTCCGGAAATTGGCCGTAGGTCATCGCCTCCTGCAATCTCCTATCGGCGTCCTTGATTCTCAACGGGTCCAGTTTGTCTTGAAATATGGAGTGTGTCGGGGCACCCAGATCCTCACCCCAGCATGCAGTGGGAAGACTGATGATCTCGACTCTGCCCGCCAGTGTATCGGCGGCTGCGTCAAGCAGACCGATTGTGCTGGAGCCGGTCAAGAACAGCCTCGCACCCTGATTGTCGATGGCATACTTTACGGCCACCGTAAGGATCGGCAACCGTTGAATCTCGTCAACAATCCCATGGCGGCCGAGTTGAGTGATGAAACCTTTGGGATCCCGCCGCGACCACTCAAGAAAATCCAGATCGTCCAGGGTCGCATAGGGCCAAGAGGGGTAGCGATGACGCAGCAATGTGGTCTTCCCGCAACGTCTCGGCCCCACAATCAAGCAGGACCTGTGATCCGGCAATTGGATCCATCGTTCAAACATGGTTTCATTTTAACATGGATATTGTGAAAGTCAACTTGCCTTTTAACGAGGTTTTTCCTAAAACGAGGAAGGCCGGATCAAGGAATGTACAGGGGTTGCTTGGGTTCATTGGGTTTGTTGGGTTACTTGGGTTACTTGGGTTCATTGGGTTACTTGGGTTCATTGGGTTTATTGGGTTACTTGGGTTTATTGGGTTTGTTGGGTTACTTGGGTTTATTGGGTTGCTTGGGTTACTTGGGTTCATTGGGTTGCTTGGGTTACTTGGGTTTATTGGGTTACTTGGGTTACTTGGGTTCGTTGAGTTCATTGGGTCTGTCTGGTCTGTCTGGTCTGTCTGGTCCGTTTGGTCTGTCTGGTCTATTTGGTCTGTCTGGTCCATTTGGTCCGTTTGGTCTATTTGGTCTGTCTGGTCCGTTTGGTCACGTGGATTGGTTTGTATCTTTGGCGGGTCGCGTAGGTAATCTTGTTTCCATCCATAAATGGCTATTTTTGTCCGCGCTGCGCTTGGACTCCCCACCCTTCGGGCGGGTCCCCGGTTTCACAATCTTCCGACTTCGCCAAGGCTACGCCGGGACAGGCGGCGTCAATCTGCGGGATCACTTGCCTGCCTGTGCGGGGCACGCAGACAGGTGCGGCGTACTTCAAGTACGCCTCCGAGTAATCCCTTGATTTGTCCTCGCCTTGCTCGGACTCCCCATCCTCCGGATGGGTCCCCGGTTTGTCCTCGCCTGTGGGCTCGCACTCCCCACTCTCCGAGTGGGTCCCCGGTTTCCTGAATCTTGTAAAAAATATCTCATTTCTGAAGCCGGGAACCCGCTGCGAAGCAGTGGGACTTGGCGACCGGAGGAAGCCAAGAATTGGAAACTCCTCTGTGCCCTGAATCTATTTATGGATGGGCACTCCCTTACAGAGCCCTTGGCAAGTCTCACACCGCGGCAGTTTGGGCAAAGGTCTTTGACAGCGGGCGTTTTTTCAGCCTCTGGCCTTTTCCAGGAAGCGCTTGGCCGATGCGGCTACCCTGAGGGCGGTCTTTCCGTCCCACAGCTCCGGCGGAGTCCTCTTGGCCCCCGGGCCGTCGAGGATTTCGTCCACCAGGCCTTCCACCTCTCGGACCGTGCAGAGCCGGTTGGTGCCCTGGCTGATGGTGACCGGTCTTTCCGTGTTGGGCCTCAAGGTGAGGCAGGGGATGCCCAGGTAGGTGGTCTCCTCCTGAAGTCCCCCCGAGTCCGTGATCACGAGGCCGCAGTTGAACACGAGGTTCATGAAAGGAATGTAGCTCAATGGGGTGACGGCATGAAGCCCCCGGGCGTTTTCCACCTCGGCCAAAAGGCCGTTCCGCTCAAGGTTCTTCCGGGTTCTGGGATGAACCGGGAAAACGAGGGGCATCCTGCCGGCGATCCGCCCCAGGGCGCCCACCAGGGCTTTCAGCGATTCGGGCGGGTCCACGTTGGCCGGCCGGTGGAGTGTGACCACGCCGTAGCGGCCCTTTTCCAGGCCGTATTCGCGGTAGGCCTCCTCCCCTTCGATCCTGGAGCGGAGCATCTCCAGGGAGTCGATCATGATGTTTCCCACGCGCTCGATCTTTTCCGCGGGCACCCCTTCTTTCAGGAGGTTTTCATCGCCGTCCGGAGAGGGGGTCCAGAGCAGGTCGGCCAGGGCGTCGGTCACGACCCTGTTGATCTCCTCCGGCATGGTTCGGTCAAAGGAACGGAGGCCGGCCTCCAGGTGGGCCACTGGCCTGCCCAGCTTGGTGGCGGCGATCGTGGCAGCCATGGTGGAATTCACATCGCCCACCACGACCACCAGGTCCGGGGAGCCTTCCATGAGGACCTTCTCGTAGGCCATCATGACACGGCCCGTCTGCTCGGCGTGGGTGCCGCTTCCGATCCCCAGGTGGATGTGGGGATCGGGGAGCCTCAGGTCCTGGAAAAAGGCATCCGACATGTTGAGGTCGTAGTGCTGGCCGGTGTGAACGATCACCGGATCGCACCAGGACTCGTCTCGAAGCGCGTGATAGACAGGCGCAATCTTCATGAAATTGGGCCTTGCGGCCGCTATGAGGTGGATCGTTTTGTGCGACATCCTGGGTCCTAGAGCCTCCAGAAATAAATGCCCTTGTCCTGGAAATCCCGCGGGTCGAACATGGCCTTCACATCCACGAGACATCCTGCATTCGTGAGTTTTTCCAGGAATTCCCGGGCAGGCTTCTCGCGGTATTCCCGGTGGGGCACGGCCACAACCAGACCGTTCAAATCCTTGAGTTCGTCCCAGGTCTTGAGTTCGATCCCATAGATGTCCATGGCCTCGCCGGCATCCGCCCTGGGATCGTGGACCAGGACATCGATGAAAAAGGATTCTAGTTCCGTGACGATGTCCACCACCTTGGAATTCCGAAGGTCCGGACAATCCTCCTTGAAAGTGAGGCCCAGGACCCCCACCCTCGCCCCCTTGGCGTTTTGCCCTGACCGGATCAGCATTTTCACGGTCTTTTCCGCCACGAATTTTCCCATGCCGTCGTTGATACGCCGTCCGCCCAGGATCACCTGGGGATGGTATCCCGTAACCTCGGCCTTATGGGTGAGGTAATACGGGTCAACGCCGATACAATGTCCGCCCACAAGCCCTGGCCGGAACGGCAGAAAGTTCCACTTGGTTCCCGCTGCTGAGAGCACGTTAACGGTGTCGATGCCCAGCCGGTCGAATATGATGGCGAGTTCGTTCATGAGGGCGATGTTGAGATCCCTCTGAGTATTCTCGATCACCTTGGCCGCCTCCGCCTCCTTGATGGTGGCCGTGCGGTATACACCCGCCTCGACGATGGAGCCATAGAGGTCGGCAACCTTTTCCAGGGTGGGCTCGTCGTCGCCCGAGACCACCTTGACGATTCTTTCCAGTGTGTGCTCCCGGTCCCCGGGGTTGATCCGCTCGGGAGAATACCCAACGTGGAAATCTTCCTTCCACTTCATCCCCGATTCCTTCTCCAGGATGGGGACACAGACCTCCTCTGTCACGCCGGGATAGACGGTGGATTCGAAGACCACCACCGCGCCTTTTTTCATGTGTCGCCCCACGGTCCGCGTGGCCCCTTCCAGGGGACGCAGATCCGGCTGGTGGGCCGCGTCTATGGGCGTGGGCACGGCCACTATGATGAAATCGGCCTCGCGGATATCTCCCGGATCGGAAGTGAAGGAGATCCCCGACGCCTTCTCGAAGTCCTCCTTGCCGACCTCGCCCGTGGGGTCTTCTCCACGTTCAAAGTACCCGATCTTTTCTTTGTTCAGATCGTAACCAATGGTCCTGTACCGCTTGCCGAAGCTCACCGCCAGGGGAAGGCCCACGTAGCCAAGGCCGATAACCGCCACGGTGGGGTCTTGAGTCGATTGCATTTTAAGCCTTTTCCTTCTCTATTTCAGTGCAGCGGACAGCCCTGCCCGGCGGGTCTCCGCTACTCAAAATGATTGAAGGTCCTGAAGCCCGCCCGGCCCACGAGGTCATCCTTGCGAGCCTCTTCCAGATCCTCATTCACCATCATCTCCACCAACTGGTCGAAACTCACACGGGGCCGCCAGCCCAGGCGCGTGCGCGCCTTTTCCGGGTCTCCCAGGAGCATATCCACCTCAGTAGGCCGAAAATAGCGGGGATCAACCTGTACCAACGTCTTCCCCGTCTTCCGGTCCTTGCCCACCTCGTTAACGCCCTCCCCTTCCCATTCCACCATGATGTCCACCTGCTGAAACGCTTTCTCCACGAACTCCCTGACCGAGTGCGCCTCGCCTGTGGCTATCACATAATCGTCGGCCTCATCCTGTTGCAGGATCAGCCACATGGCCTCCACGAAGTCCCCTGCGTAGCCCCAGTCCCTTTCGGCGTCCAGGTTCCCGAGGTAGAGACGGTCCTGGAGGCCCAATTTGATGCGGGCCACGGCCCGCGTGATCTTGCGGGTCACGAAGGTCTCCCCCCGTACGGGAGATTCGTGGTTGAAGAGAATGCCGTTGCAGGCGAACATCCGGTAGGCCTCGCGATAGTTCACAGTGATCCAGTAGGCATAGAGCTTGGCCACGCCGTAAGGGCTCCTGGGGTAAAAAGGGGTGGTCTCCCTCTGGGGCGTCTCGATCACCTTGCCGAACAGCTCGCTAGTGGAGGCCTGGTAGAAACGGGTGCGGTCCTCCATCTTGAGGACTCTTATGGCCTCCAGGAGGCGCAGGGCCCCAAGGGCGTCCGAATTGGCCGTGTACTCCGCCGTTTCGAAGGAAACCTTCACGTGGCTCTGGGCCGCCAGGTTGTAGATCTCGTCCGGTTGAATCTCCTGGATGATCCGGATCAGGTTCGTGGCGTCGGTCAGGTCTCCGTAATGCATGAAGAACCGCACACCTTCCTCGTGCGGGTCCCGGTACAGGCCGTCCACCCGGGCCGTGTTGAACGAGGATGACCTGCGCTTGACGCCGTGGACCTCGTAGCCCTTTTCCAGTAGAAACCGGGACAGATAAGCCCCGTCCTGGCCCGTAACGCCGGTGATGAGCGCTCTTTTCATGGCGGTTGCCCTTTCACATGACTCTTGTTTTCGATGTTGTCAGGTGTCGTATTGGAATCCCGGGATGATGATCAGCAGGAAGGGCCTGCGCCCCCTGGAAAGCATCAAGAAACACTTTCCCATGAGGGCAGCCGGTTTTTCGGGACATCCTTCAGCCGAGGAAAGGCACGGTCTTTTTCCGAGAGCAGGGGGGCGGTCACCGGCCAGTCGATGCCCAGGTCCGGGTCGTTCCAAATGATCCCTCCTTCGGTTTCGGGATGGTAGAAATCGCTGCACTTGTAGGTGAAGAGAGCCGTTTCGCTCAACACGTAGAAGCCATGGGCATAACCCCTGGGCACCAGGACCTGGCGCATGTTTTCCCCGTTGAGCAGGACCGAGACCCACCGGCCGAAGGTGGGGGAGTCGGGGCGGATATCCACGACCACGTCAAAGACCTCGCCCGCGTGCCCTTTCTCGAAAAGGAAAGATTGTCTTGCACAAAAGACATCTCGATGCCGCAGTCGCGGTACCGGGAAAGATGGTAGGTTTCGGTAAAGAAACCCCGCTCGTCCCTAAACACGGCGGGGTCCACGATCAAGACCCCTGATAGTTCTGTCTCCCGGACCTTCACGGCGAGAGGTATCCTTTCTCAAGGAGGTTCATGAGGTACCGGCCGTAGCCGTTTTGCATGAGAGAGCGGGCCAGTGTCTCCAGCCGGTCCGCGTCGATGTAACCCATGCGAAAAGCGATCTCTTCCACACAGGCCACTTTCAGTCCCTGTCTCTCTTCTATGACCTGGATGAAGTTGGAGGCCTGCATCAGGCTTTGATGGGTGCCGGTGTCGAGCCATGCGATCCCACGGCCCAGCTTTTCCACGTGCAATTCACCCATTTCCAGGTATATGCGATTGACGTCCGTGATTTCCAGTTCCCCCCGTGCCGAGGGTTTGAGGCCCGCGGCGATATCCAGGACCCGGTTGTCATAGAAATAGAGGCCGGTCACGGCCCAGTGAGAACGTGGTTTGCGGGGTTTTTCCTCGATGCCCAGCGCGCGACCCGCATCGTCGAAGGCCACAACGCCGTACCGCTCGGGATCCTTGACCCAATAACCGAACACGGTGGCGCCGCGTTCCCTTTTCACGGCATGCTTCAGCTTTTCAGGCAGCCCGTGGCCGTAAAAAATATTGTCTCCCAGCACCATGCACACACGGTCCCGCCCCACAAACTCCCGGCCGATGATAAAGGCCTGGGCCAGACCTTCGGGCCTGGGCTGTTCCCGGTAATGAAACCTAAGGCCCCATTGATCCCCGTCCCCCAGGAGATCCTCGAACAGGGGCAGATCCTGTGGTGTTGAAATAACCAGGATTTCCCGGATGCCGGCCAGCATGAGCACGGAGAGGGGATAGTAGATCATGGGCTTGTCGTAGACCGGCAGGAGCTGCTTGCTCACGACTTTGGTGATGGGGTAGAGCCTGGTGCCGACCCCCCCGGCAAGGATGATTCCTTTCATTCCGCGACCTCTCTATGTAGTTGCCGGCGACAGCGTCATGCATCCGATCCGGGCAAGGCTCCGCCCCCGTCGGTCACCCATGGAAAGGCGGACCGATCCTAATCAGGCAGGACTTACTGTGAATCGAAAAGGGCAAGCCCCCCCCGGGCCGGGGCTGTCGCTCGCCCGGTGGAAAAACACGGGGCTTTCATTACATATCGTCAGGCCCCGTATCCCCTCTTAACGGTTTATGAATAGAGAAACCAGAAACCCCTCCCGGCCCGGGCACCTTCCCCGGCGAGTACACCGTGTCCGAACAGGCCCTTCCATCCGCTCGAAGAGTGCGAAAAACCCGTCGAAATGTTCCGTGGGCACACCGGGGCTCCCGGATCCCGGTTGCATCGCGATTACAGAGCCTTTCCCAAATTCCCTGAAAAGTCAAGGAGAAGGCCCCTCGCCGACACACCTCGAAGGGCCGGTCTTGACCTTTCTGCGGCACCTCCCCCCGGGGCCTTCGGGCGGCCTGGAAATCCCCGCGCGATCCGGGGGATAGTTTCCCATAAAAATCAAGGTTTTGGCAAGTCTTTTGCGTGGCATTCAGAACCCCGTGAAAAGGCTTCAAGTCAGGGGCGGTTTTTTCCGATGAACAGTCAAACGCGAGGTGGGATTTTCCACCGAAGGCAAACGGAGTCAGGCAATGAGCACCAACACGAGTATCAGCGTCAGCGGGATTTCGAGCGGGATAGACTGGCGATCCATGATCGACCAGCTCAGGCAGGCCGAGCATCGTCCAATCGACGTGCTGGAAGCTCGGAAAGACGAATACTCCTCCAAATTGACCGAGTGGCAGTCTTTCAACTCGCTCCTTTTGACCCTCAAGTCCACCGTGGAGGATCTCAAGGACCCGGACGAATTCTTCGTCTACACGGCATCCCTGGCCTCCGACACCACCACGGACGCCGAAGACATCCTTTCGGTCTCGGTGGATGCCACGGCCTCCACCGGCTCATACAACATCAAGGTTACAGCCCGCGCAGCGGCGCAGAAACTTTCTTCCAAGTCCTTTTCCAGCAACACGGCCGATCTGGGCAGCGATTACGCGGGCGAGATCCTGATCAACGGCAAGGTGATCAGCATCACCGCTACGGACAGCCTGGCCGATGTGCGGGGCAAGATCAACAGCGCCAATGCAGGAACTAACCCAACGGGAGTAACGGCAAGCATCCTCTCCTATGGCAACAACGACTACCGCCTTATCCTGACAAGCGACGACACCGGAGAGGAGGGCATTTCAATCCTGAACGCCTCTTCTACGGACATACTGGGACAACTTGGTTTCGTGGAAACGGCCTCGGGGTCTTATGATGTGAAAAATTCCATCACCGGCGGCGCCCAGAGCGATCGTTTCACGGGGACCACGGACGCCATCGACACCCTGCTCGAGCTGACCAGCCCGCCGTCGAGCACCACGCTCAAGATCCGTGACGCTTCCGGGAACCTGTCCAACGACATCAGCATCGATCTGGACACCGACAATTTGACCACCATCGCCCAGGCCATCAACAACGATAAGGGCAGCGCCAACATCAGCGCCTCGGTGGTCTCCGAAACCGTGGACGGCACCACCTACTACCGGCTTCAGATCGACGGGATTCATGCATCGGATCCCTTTTCGGACAACAACCATGTATTCGAGACCCTGGGCCTCATCAAGGGAGGTGTGGGAGACGTCCTCGGCGCCAGCGGGACAAACGAGATGACCACTGACGGACAGGTCATCACTTCCTCCACCCTGCTCACGGACATCGACGGCTACATGAGCTACACGGCGGGCGACCAGATAGCCTTCAGCGGTACGAAAACAGACGGCACCGACGTTTCCGCCTCCGCCTTCAGCATCCAGGCCACAAGCACGGTGCAGGACCTCCTGGACGCCATTGAAAGCGCGTACGGCGATGTAAGCGCCTCGGTTCAGGGGGACGGAACGATCCTGATCACGGACGATTCCACGAGTTCGTCCTCCAGTCTGGTGGTCACGCTCACCGACTCCATCAGCGACGGGAGCCTCGACTTCGGGTTTTCCAGCCAGAGCGCGTCCACGATCCGCAAACGACAGATTCAGGCGGGTCAGGACGCCGCCGTTGAAATCGACGGGGTCACCGCCACTTCATCGGAGAATACCATCGAAGACCTGATTCCAGGTGTGACCCTGGACCTCCTCAAGGCGGACACCAATACCACGGTAACCCTCACTATCGGCCTGGATCAAGACGCCATGGTGGAAAAAGTCCAGGCGTTCCTCGACAGTTACAATGAGGTGGCGGCCTATATCCAGCAGCAGAGGTCCTATGACGCGGACGCAGAGGAGGCGGGCGGGGTCCTTTTCGGGGACGCCACTCTCAACAGTATCCGAAGAGACCTCACATCCGTGCTCATCACCCAGATCAGCGGGCTCACAACGGAGTACTCCACACTGGGCCTGGTGGGCGTGAACCTGGACTCAGACGGCCAGTTGTCCCTGGACGAAGACACATTTACAGGGTACCTGGAGACCAACGCCAATGACATCAAGAACCTTTTCACAGGGCTCACGAGCACCAGCACCTCCACCCTGGAATACGTGAGCCATTCCAACGACACGCAGGCGGGGACATATACGGTCAACATCACCCAGGCGGCCACCAAGAGTTCCAGCACCAGTGACACGGCCGTGAGCGGCACACTGGGATCCGATGAAACCCTGACCATTACTTCGGGGGACGACACGGCAAACATATCGCTCACCGGTTCCATGACCATTGACGATATAGTGAACGCCATCAACACGGAGCTGGACGACCAGGGCATCGAGGTCACCGCGTCCAAGGATGCGAGCAATCACGTGGTCCTGACGCATGACTATTACGGCAGCAATACCTTCAGCATCTCGGAGACCGGGGACCTCCTGTGGACCGGCGGCGACCAGACAGTCAACAATGGACTGGACGTTGCAGGCACCATCAACGGGGAGTCCGCCACGGGATCAGGGCAAATCCTGAAGGGAGACTCCGATGAGGACAACATAGACGGTCTCGAAATCAAGTACACGGGCTCCGGGACGGGGGAAATCGGCACCGTAACCGTGGTGATCGGGGCCGCGGAGCAATTTGACAGGACCCTTTACAACATCACGGACTCCCTCGATGGCTACCTTGCCTCCAAACAGGAGTCGATCCAGAATACCATCAACAACCTGGACGATCAGATCGACCTGATGGAAGACCGCCTGGACCGGAAAATGGAGGTGATGGTGAATCAATTCATTTTCATGGAGCAGGCCATGGCCACCATGCAGAACCAGAGCGAGTGGCTTTCGGGCCAGCTCAGTGCGGCCTTGAGGGGCTGGGCATAGATCATTGACCCCCGGAGATGAGGGCGGAGACGCCCCGGAGGAAGCCCCGGGGGAACGGCGCTATTCACAAATACCAAAACCAGGCTCAGGGAGGATGAGGATGAGTTACGGCAGACCGCAAGTGAGCTACAAAACGACAAACGTGCAGACCGCAAGTCAGTTGGATCTCGTCATTATGTGCTATGAGAATGCCGTCCGAATGCTGGAAGGGACAAAGATCGCCTACCGCGAGGGTCGTTATCAGGACAAGGCCAAGAAACTGGAAGGAGCGCTGGCGATCATCGATGAACTCAAGTGCGCTCTGGACTTTGATCGGGGCGGTCAGATCGCCCGAAACCTGGACGCCATCTATGCCTATTTTACCAGGACCTTGCTCAAGGCGGACGTTGAAAAGGACTTCGACGCATTCGATCGTGTCATTGAAATGATGAACAGCCTCAAGGAGACGTGGGAGGAACTGAACGCCGCGCCGCAAAAGGTTCAGGCCGAGGAGGTGAGAAATCTGCCGCCCCGGCAGAGCACCCAGGTTACGGCCGCAGCATAGGTTTTTTTCACCACGCTGAGGCTTGAAGAAAAACAAAGGTATCATTGACAGACAAACTCGGCCCGTGGGGCCTGAAAGGGCGGTGAGACCAAGGTGTTTCACCGTTGTATGAAGGGAGGAAGATTCCATGGATGTTTTAGGAACCCTCAAAATCCAACAAGTGGACCCGCCGGTAGTGACGGGAATAGAGGGTCCGGCACCCGCACCCGCACAGCGCGAGTCGTCTCAGCCCACCCCCCGCGAGACGCATCCCGCAGTGGAAGCGACACGAGGGGAGGAAAGGGACACCAGGGAGAAAGACACCGAACAACGCGTCGAGCGCATCGTGAACGCGCTCAAGGAGTACGTTCAGTCCGCCCGGCGGGATCTACACATCAAGGTCCACAAACCCACCGGGGAGATTATGGTTCAGGTCATTTCCTCGAGCGACGGGAAAGTGATCCGGGAAATCCCCTCCGAGGAGATGCTCAATCTCGCTGCCCGAATCGAGGAGATGATGGGCGTACTGTACGACGCAAATGCGTGAGCCCGCCCAGCGCAAGTCGATCCCCGGGGTAACACGGGAGGCGTCTCATCAGTCTGCCTCCGAGGAGTCCCTTCGCGTCCTGATCGTGGACGACGACGAGGGTCTCCTTTCCGCATTGGCACGGGCGTTTGAGGAGGAGAGCTACCGGATCACCACGATCTCCAACGGCCTGGACGCCATTGAGAGCTGCCGGCGCAACCATTACCATATCGTGATCAGCGATATCAGGATGCCCGGAGCCTCGGGCATGGAAGTCCTGGCGGAAGTCAGGAAAATGAGCCCCGAGACGCTCGTGATCCTGATCACCGGTTTCGCTTCCCTGGAAACCGCCGTCAAGGCCATCCGTGAAGGGGCTTATGACTATATCACGAAACCGATCCGGCTTGAAGAAATCAAGCTGGTGGTGAAAAACGCGGCGGAAAGGATCCGCTTATCGAACGAAAACCGGAAGCTGCTACGAGAACTGCAAGAGGCCTACGAACAACTGCACCTGCTGAAAGCCATACTAGGGAAGGAAGAACACCAGGGAGTGGGAGACCCCCGGAAGACAACCGGGGAACACTCAGAAAAAACGCTTATCGCCGGCAGCCTGATCCCGGTCCACCTGATCGAGAGATCTACGCCGGACGGCGCCCTTACGGACCTGGAGCGGCTCTCCAGGCTTCGAAAGGAAGGGGTCATTTCATCGAAGGAATTCGAACAGTGCAAGGCCAAAATCCTACAGAACTGGACTTGATGGATCCGGCGGAGCTGGCGGAACTCTCCGTGCTGGTGGTGGACGACGAACCCGGCATTCGAGACTCGCTCAAGGCCTATCTCCAGCACCTCGGCATCTCTAACGTGAGCACGGCGGAAGACGGAAAATCAGCGCTGGAAGCCCTGCAACGGCAGAGATACGATTACGTGTTCACCGACCTCATGATGCCCGAGGTCGGCGGCATGGAAATCCTCAGGAGCATACATCACAACTGGCGGCCCACAAGCGTTATCGTCATGACCGGTTATCCTTCCATGGAAAAGGTCATCGAGACGATGCGCCACGGAGCATCGGACTTCTTGATCAAGCCGTTCAGGCTCCAGGATCTCAAGGTCTCCCTGGAAAGGGTGCACCGGCTGCACAAGTTGATGGCGAAAAATCTGAAGCTCAACCGTGAAATCGAGCAAAAGAAGCAGGTGGAAATCCTCAATCTCGAGCTTCAGAAAAAGATAAAGGAAAAAAGCATTCTTTACGACATCATCGATTCCCTGTCCAAGATTCAGAGTTCGGACAACCTGTACGGTTTTCTCGTGGAGAAGGCGGCCCAGTGCTGTGGGGCCGACAAGGCATGTTTTCTCATCTATGATCACGAAGAGACCGGTCTTATCGCGCTGGCCGCTTACGGTATGAACGGCCTCAGGCCGGGTTTTCACGTTCCTCTCGAAAACAATGGAGGCATGGCCGGACTTTCCCCTCGATTCCTGGAGGATATGTTCGGATGCCGCGTGGAAAGGCCGCTATCCGTTGATCAAGTCACCCGGACTCCCGAACTCATGGCAAGCCCTCTCAAGATCAGGCAGGAACCCTTCGGCGTGTTGCTTGTCGCGGGAAGAGGCATCGGCGGTTTCGAGAGGGAGGACGAGTTCATTTTGGGTTTTTTGGCCGAACGCGCAGCCCAAAACGTGGAAAACATCGCACTATATGACAGCCTGAAAGAGAACCTCTTCGCAACCCTGGGCGCGCTGGTGAGCGCCATTGAAGCACGAGACCGCTACACACAGCAGCACTCCGAACGCGTGACTCGCCTGGCCGTCGAAATCGCACAGGAGATGGGGACGTCACTGGAGGATCAACGGCGCATCGAGTCCAGCGGACCGCTCCATGACATCGGAAAAATCGGTATAGAGGACAGTATACTCAAGAAACCGGGGAGGCTCACGGAGGAAGAATTCCAGAAAATCAAAGAGCACCCTCTGATCGGCGCAAGCATCGTCTCGCCTCTCGACCTGGACCCCGCGGAGATGTCCGTCATAAGAAACCATCATGAAAGATGGGACGGACGAGGTTACCCGGACGCCCTGCGCGGTGAAGATATTCCTCTGCTGGCTCGAATACTCTCCGTGGCGGACGCCTTCGACGCCATGAATTCGGATCGTGCCTACCGCAAGGCACTGCCCCTGGACGTATGCATGAAGGAGCTTCGGAAGAACAGCGGGACTCAGTTCGATCCCAGAGTCATCGAGGCGGCCCTGGTCGTCCTGGATTTAGGATGGTCCCCGTCCCAACAGGATTCACTCTGAGGAGTGCGCCCCGGGCGGAAACCGCCCATTTGTGTTGCAAACCTCCGGGTTTTGTGCTCTCTTAAAGCGCGTCTGATTTTGCCTGAGAGGGCGAAGGTTGTTGTCGTCGAAGGGTCGGGGTAGGACCCGGCCCATGCCATCCGGACTCAACCTCAGGTGGGGGCAATGATGGAAGTACAAAACCGCAGGCAGTATATTCGCACTTCAATCATCCTGCCGGCCAAATGTCAGATTCTCGAAAAAGACGAGATCGACCTGGTCCGTAAGGGTGAGGGCAAATCCCTTTTCCGGGATCGGGGTCACGTGAGCCCCATCGACGAGATGGTGGAGCAGGCAACACCCGGCAGCAGCGAGGAAGCGTTGTATCGATGCCTCCAGTTGCTGAACAACAAGCTGGATTTCATCATCGACCACCTGACCTTCACGGAAAGAGAGCGCAGGGCGTTTCTCAAGGAGGTGGTGGAGATCAGCGGTTCGGGTATGAAGTTTACGAGCGAGGAGCCCCTCGCCGTGGGCACACTCCTGAAAACGGATCTGATCATGCCCGGCTCGGCGCGGTTTCGTGTGGAACTCATAGCCGAGGTACTTCGCGTTGAAGAGGTCAAGGCCCCGGAGCCCGCAAGGCGGGATCCGTATCTGGTGGCGGCGGCCTTCAAGGAAATCGACGAAGACGCCCGGGATGCCATCATCAAGACCGTTTTCGACAACCAGAGAAAAATGATCCGTTTGTCCAGGCAGGAAGACGAGGAATAGTTGGAAAGGCTGGATCTCTCAATCGATTTGGCGAAAGAACTATACCGGCTCGCCTGCCTAGGCAGAATGATGGGGGGCCTGATTCACAATCTCAACGGACCCCTTCACGGCCTGGGGATCGAACTGGACATGGTTCGTATGGCGATCGCCAAGAAGGGGGCCCAGGGTCCCGACCCCGCTGCACTGGAGAATCGCCTCGGCGGCATGGAGCGGGAGATCGAAACCCTGGACAGGCTCATCCGGCTCTGTTCCGCCCGAACCGACGACGCTGCCGTGATTCCCTTCGTGGACATCAACGGGCTGCTCCGGGACGAATCGGAGTTCTTACAGGCCAACCTCTATTATAAACACCAGGTTGCTACGGTACTGGACCTTGCTCAGGGCATGCCGGTGATCGAATCCCCCCCGGCAGATCTCATACTCGGGGTGCAGTGGCTGTTCAGGGAAGTGGTTGCCGATATGGAAAGACAGGGCTCCACGTCGCTCCTGGTGGCCACGAGGTACGAAAACCACACCAGACGGATTTCCTTTGTGGTGTCGGGGAAACCTCTTTCAACAAAGTTCGGGGACCTCTTGTCCGGATCCGTAGAACAGCGAACCCTTTCACCATCGAGCATCACGGACCTGGGTCTCATCCTTTCCACGGCCCTGCTCCAATCCAGCGGCGTTTCTCTGGTGACGAAAAACCTGACCGATGAAAGCCGTTTAGACCTCACCCTTTAAGAGGCTTTGGAAAAGTATCATGCTTGCTGATCCCCGGGAACTCCCCCTGCCTTCAGCCGAGGATGAATGGGGTGGGCAGGAATAGATCGAGTATTTCGAGGATTAAGATCTGTGCGTGACCTGTCTGCGTGAGGTCACGTCCAGGCATGCGCCTAAATCGGGCGGAAGGTGTCGTTTTTCAAAGGTCTCGGAGCCCGGGGGATGTAGGGATAGTCAGGTCCCGCCATTGCAAGACGATTCGGCCAAACCCGGAGGGTGCCATGAGCCTGTCCGTGGGCTCCGAGGCATGAATTGCGCTTTTTGGCCTCCATATTCTTGACTCTCGGCCGCTCACGAATTTTTTCCGCACTCTGCCGAAGGAGACTCTTCGAGGTTCCTTCCGGCGACGGCCTCGCAAGCTGCCTGCTATCCGTAATCCCCGCGCCGAAATTTCGCGATTTCCGCTCCCACGGTCACCGTGAGGTCTTTCACCATGGCGCCGAGGCGATCGGCCCCGACCGCATTCGACGCAATAATGCGTTCCAGCCGGAGCATCTGCTCTTCCAGGCGGTCCACCAACGGTTCGAGGTCTCCGACCGGCATGGCCGGATCCCCCAGTCTTGCCGCATAGAAGTCCACCAGATCCAACGTCTCCTTCAGATGACTCGCCACCATGGCCGCGTCGGGGCGAAGGGCGGCTTGCCGGACCGGCTGGACCGACGGGGGCATCAAGGGTCCCGCAGGGCCCTGCACCGGCCCCGGCCGGCTTTCGACCCGGCAAGGAGAAACCTCCATCGCCTCGTCCAGCACGGACTGAAATTCGCCCTGTCCCTTACCGGCGGCACTTTCCTTGCCCGGCTTCTTCACCCAGTCCAGGTGCGGAGTATCGGTAACCTTCATAAGTCGGTGTCCTCCGTATCTTGCGGTTGCTCTGCCTGCTGTTTCATGAAAGGATGCAAAAATTCTGCCAGAAAAATCAGAGGCGCTCGGACGCTGTGGACCCGGGCCCCGATCAAGATGCGATGGAAGAGGACAAGAGCCTGCGCAACAAAGATAACCAGCTAAAATAACTTGTTTTTAAGGAGAAACTTTTTTCTGGGAGTCGGAAGGGCCGAACGTTCGCCAATATCGGAGTCAAGAGATCTCGACGCCCGGCATGGGAAAATCATGCCGGGCAGACCGGAAAAAACGACCCCCGGCAAGGCCGGGATTTTGACGCGACAATGGAGTACATCAATCGGGAAGCCGGCCTCTTACGCTGTCAGGCCCAGGTCTCCGATCCTTCGTACCTCGTCGCTGAAGGCCGCCATGATGGCTTCTAAATCCTGCTCTGAAAACCCCAGTGAATCCGCAATTTCCCTGTGAAACCAATAAGCCAATCCGTCGGTTCCTCCACCCAGGCCCATCATCATGCAAAGGATGTCCGCGAGATAGACAGCCGACAATTCCCGGGTGACCCGTGCGCCCGCCTTCCCCGGATGGTGGTTGCGGATGATCTCTACCATTTCATCACTGAAACGCCACTTTTCCGCCACCAGGGCGCCCAGCTCGGCATGGTCGATACCCAGCACCGCCTTTTCCGCTTCGAGGAAACTTACATCATCGCGGGAAACCATTGCCTCGATCCGATCGAGGGAATCCTTCACGAATACACTCAAGACAACCTTACCGATGTCCTTCAGAAGGGAAGAGGTGAAAACCAGGTGCGTCTTCTCCATCCCCTTGCGCTCGGCGATGAGCCTTGCCATAAGGGCCGAGGAGACCGAATACCGCCACAGTTCCCCCCTCTGGAGGTTGTAGCCCTTCTGTTCGCCGCGAAAGTTTTCTCCGCTCAATTGCAGGAGTGCGATATCGATCACCTGGTCAATCCCCAGGAGGTTCACCGCCTGACGGACGGATTCGACGCGTTTTGAAAGACCGAAAAACGAGGAGTTACAGACCTTCAGGATGTTCGCCGTCAATGCAGGATCATGCTCGATCACCTGTCCCAAATCGGCCATGGAACTGTCGGGATCCTCGGCGATCCTGATCAACCGATCAAGGACATGGGGCACAGGCTTGAGATTGTCCAGATTCTTGATAATGATGTCCGGATTCATATCTCCTCGAAGTCTCCCCCGGCCGTCTTGATCCAGACCCGGCCGTCTTCCAGGGCTAGTTTGACCGTTCTGTTCTTCCTGCCGCCCACAGCCTCATGGGAGATCCTGGACCCGTAGGAGGCGATTGCCTCACGGCAGGCAAGCAGGTTCCTCTCTCCTATGTCCAGAAAACCTCGTTGTCCCATCACATGGGCTCCCCCGGCGATCACCACGCGCATCCGTTCAGGCTCGCCCCCCGCCTCCGTGACTTGTTTCATCAACGTGGATATACCGGTATCGGCGAACATGCACGGATTTTTCCCTGCGCGTTGCGGATCAAGGCCCGAGTCAGGCAGCATGAAATAGAGAAGACCTCCCACACCCGCCTCCGGATCGAAGATTCCGACGCCCATCCCCGCCCCCAGGGAATAGGCGACGAGAAACGCGGATGGATCCCGCGCCACCTTGAGATCCGATATGCCGACCACTATGTGCACGAAGAAAATTTCCTCCCGCCGCGGGTGAGCCTCAATGGGACCCCGGTTCGTGGGTTCGTCATCTGCACCGGCCGAGAAACAACCGGGTGGATTCCTATGCCAGGTGGGCCGCCTGAAAAACGTTCCTGGGAATGCGCTCCACCAATTCGGGAAACTGGTCCGGTCGAAGTCCCACCCGGCGCAAGTTCTCCTCCAATGCCTGCCCGTCCGTGCTGACCAAACCCTGGCCCACCCGGAACCTGGACATAATCAGATCCGCCAGGTAGACCAGGGTCACGAGTTCGAGGTCCACCTCCGCCGCCGCCGGCTCGTGATGATATCGTATGGTGTCGACCAGGTTGGGAGGGAGCTCCCATTCCTCACCCAGGAGCGCCCCCGTCTCGGGGTGGGTTACACCCAACCTCTCCTTCTCCAGTTCACATATTCCCCGCTGGGTCTCCTTCATATTCCGATAGAAAAAGGGTGCGGAGGCGGCGACGTACTGATCCAGGGGAATCATTCCGATGTCGTGAATCAGGCCTGCCGTGTAAACCACGTCCGGCCGGGACAGCCCAGTGAAGGCGGCCAGTTCACCGGCCACCAGGGCGGTTCCAAGGGCATGCTGAAAAATCCCCCCTTTGCACAGGGAATACCCCCTGGCGGACTCGGGAAACATGGTTTCAACGGTAGCGGACACCACCAACCTCAAAAGCCGTTTCTCACCCAGGGCGATCAACGCACGATCAAT
The DNA here is from genome assembly GCA_019307945.1 of Deltaproteobacteria bacterium. Lineage (GTDB taxonomy): Bacteria > Desulfobacterota > DSM-4660 > Desulfatiglandales > Desulfatiglandaceae > B17-G16. The sequence goes on from JAFDIS010000003.1 coordinate 20,407, forward strand.
GGAATCCACCCCGCTCCTGAGACCTATCATGGCCGAGTTGCACAACCGAATCACCTTTGCGCTGATCACCTGGTCCTGTCGTACCTCCCGGGCCACATCCTCCATATCATAATCGTCTTCCTGGATCATCATGATAATCTTGAGGGCTATCTGGGGAATCGGCTGCACGTTCCGGATTGCCTCTTCCACCTCACTGGGGGAAAGGATTTCATGATGCGCATCCACCTCGCCCTCTTCCTGGAGCATGGGGTCCAGACGGGTCTCCAGGCTGTGAAGATCAAGGGATATCTTGCAGCCGAAAAAGCCTCCCGTCTCGGACCTGAGCACCATGATTCCTTCTCTTTCCAGAAAGGACTGAACCGCTTCCGCCGTCCGGCCCCCGACATTGAGCACCATGTCCAGTTCAGAGACGGGCCCCACCAGGGCGCCGCCGCCGATGATCGCCTCCAGCCGCTCCTCGGCCGCACCCGAAGAACAGATCTTTTCCAGGAAAAGCGGCACGCCCGTGGTGGCATAGGTGGCGGGTTCAAAGACGGTATCGGCCCCTGTGGGGCTAGGCAGGAGGATGTGGTGAAGTCCCCCGACGCCGCTTTGCCGGTCCACAAGGGTGAGGCCGACACAACTTCCAAGATGAGCTACGAGTGATTGTTCAGACTTCTTACCTACAACAAATGAACCCGATGGAACGATCTGAGTTCCCATTCATCCTGTACTCCCATATCCGCATCATTGTTCAAAAAGGCCCGTTGACGTCTAAAAGTGCGCCGGGCGGACCGAGCCCCGGGCAGTACGACAGGGGGGACCATCAGGCTGGAGTCGCCGCATCTTCTCCAGCCAGTCCCTCCGAAGCTCCACTCCTTTGCGTATCAGGGGCCCGGCCGGAACATGCCCCCCTGGGACCCGGGAGCATAAACGTTTTACCTAATCCATCGTCACCCCCTGCACAAAGGATTAGGAGAAAAAAGGGCCGGGGTGAGGGCTTTCGAGGCACCTAAAAGAAAGGGAAACGCCTTATCGGTTTGCGTACCATGGGGAGAAATCACTTGATCCGGGCCGAAGGGCTGGGTTAGTTTCCCTCTTGGACACGTGGTATAAGCATTGTTTTTGGGCGGGACGGTCCGATATGCTCCGGGGAGAGCCCGGGTACACTGTAGAGTCCCAAAATGGAGGCGGCAGGTATGCCATGAAGATCAGCGTGTGCCAGACGAATCCCATCATCGGGGACTTCGATCACAACATAGCCTTGATGAGATCGGCCATTGAACGAGCCGAAACGGAGGGATGCACCCTGGTGATTTTCCCGGAAATGTCTCTCATGGGCTATCCCCCGAAGGACCTGCTGGAAAAGCCGCTCTTTATCAGGGAAAACCTCAAGCGCCTTGAAGAACTGGCCCGGAGCGTAACACGCATATCGGTGATCTGTGGATTTGTGGACCGAAACCCGAGCCCCACGGGCAAACCCCTGATAAACGCCGTGGCCCTGCTCCAGGGAGGCCGCATCGCCGCCAGGGCCGGAAAGAAGCTCCTTCCAAGCTATGACGTGTTCGACGAGACCCGCTATTTCGAGCCGGCCCCCGAGAGCCTGCGCTTTGTGTTGGACGGCATGCGCTGCGGAGTAACCATCTGTGAGGACATCTGGAACCTGGGAGACATCCCCGGGATACCCAAGTATGAAGAAAACCCGGTGACCGACCTTGCGGCCCAGGGGATGGATCTGCTCATCAATATCTCCGCCTCACCCTATACCCTCGGGAAGGAGGAGTTGCGCCTGGAGATTCTCAGGCGGCTCGCCCGATCGCACCGGATTACGGCCGTCTACTGCAACCAGGTGGGAGGAAACGACGATCTTCTCTTCGACGGCTCCGGCATGGTGGTGGACCCCCAGGGCAGGCTCGTATGCCTGGGCAGACAGTTCGAGTCCGATCAGTTTATCTGGGACTCGGGGCGTCACTACTCCGAGATCAGGGATCCGTGGCCGCCCTACGAAGAATCGGTGCTCCACGGACTGATCATGGGGACCCGGGACTATACCCGCAAATGCGGGTTCCGGAAGGTGTTGGTCGGCCTGAGCGGGGGCATCGACTCATCGCTCGTGGCATGTATCGCCGCCGGAGCGCTGGGGCCTGAAAACGTAACCGGTGTGAGCATGCCTTCGCCCTACACCTCCGATATGAGCAAAGAAGACGCCCTGAGACTCGCCGCCAACCTGGGGATTCATTTCCTGGAGATCCCGATCCAGGAACTCTTCGAGGCGTTCCTGACGGCCCTCAAGCCCTTTTTCATGGGACTGCGGCCCGATGAAACGGAAGAAAACATCCAGGCTCGAATCCGCGGGAATCTCCTCATGGCGTTGAGTAACAAATTCAACTCCCTTCTGCTCACGACAGGCAATAAATCGGAATTCGCCATGGGATATTGTACCCTGTACGGAGACCTGAGCGGAGGTCTGGCGGTAATTTCCGATCTGCCCAAGACCTTTTGTTATCGTGTCGCCGAATTCATCAACCGGGAAAAGGAGATCATCCCTCGCAGGGTCATCACCAGGCCCCCGTCCGCGGAATTGAGACCCAACCAGACCGACCAGGACAGTCTTCCCCCTTACGAAATCCTGGACGACATCCTGGAGGCCGCCGTGGAGAAGAACATGGGGCCAGAGGAGATCGTGGCACGGGGCCACGAACCTCAAGTGGTCGAGGATGTGCTGCGAAGGCTGGTCTTGAACGAGTACAAGAGGAGGCAGGCCCCGCCGGGTCTCAAGATCACCAGCAAGGCCTTCGGGTATGGCAGGCGCTACCCCATTGCGCGAGGCATGAGGACCTTTTGATTCGAGGTGGTTCCAGGCCGGACCGGAGCGGCCCGGGCCCCCGGAGCCGCTCACCTGACCGGAGAAAGGGATAATCCCAGAATTTCCTCTATCTTCTCAACGAGCACTTCCACGCGGAACGGCTTCATCAAAAATCCCGCGGAACCCCGATCCAGCAATTCGCGCACCTCTCCCACGGGTGCAAATCCGCTGGTGACAAGAATTTTGACATCCGGTTTGATCCGAACCATGCGTTCGAAGCACTCGGCCCCCCCCATGCCCGGCATGTTGAGATCCAGGATCACCAGGTCCAGGTCGTCCTTTCGCTCACCGAAACAGGCCAGTGCGTCTTCGCCGTTTTCGGCGCACAGGGGTTCGAAGCCAAAATACTCCAGCATTTCCTTTCCGAATTCCAGAATCGCGGGCTCGTCGTCCACCAGGAGGACCGCACCCAGCCCGGCGGATCCCGAGGATCTTTCACCTTTGTTTTTATCTTTCAAGACGTATCCCCTCCCCTTCGGGCGCAGCCCGGGCCTCGCGCAGGACCTTGCATTCCGGCCACCGCCCCGGCAACGCCTATTCGTCTTTTTCGAGAAGGGATCCGGGCCCGATCACCCGATCCCCGAATTTTTCCTGCACCCTGTCCGTTGCCAGGTTGAGGCGCCTTTTCTTGAGCCGCCTTTCATCCTGAAACAGGGCGAGCTGCCGATCCATCTCCCGCTCCAGGTTGGAAACCGACACGCCCAAAAGCCTCAAGGGCCTCCTTCCCACCTCGGTGCGCGGCAGGAGAGCCAGGCAAGCCGCATAGATCTCCCTCGCGTCGTCGGTCCCCAGGGCCAGAGTGCTGGAGCGGGTCCTGAGGGTAAAATCGGCATACTTGACCTTCAATGTAACCGTTTTTCCGCTGAATCCCTTCCTGCGCAGGCGCCTGGCCACCAGGTCGGCAAGGTAAAGGATCTCCCGCCGGGCACGGTCCGGGTCAAGAATATCTTCCGGGTAAGTCCGTTCGTGCCCTATTGATTTGACCTCGTGACCGGGCACCACTTCGCGCTCATCGCGTCCCCGGGCAAGATCGTAGAGGCGGAGGCCCAACTTTCCGAACCGGCGCTCCAGCAGCCCCCGCGGCAGGCGCTTGAGGTCCCCTATGCGCCTGACCCCCAAAGTGCCCGTCAGCGTGCGCCTCGTCGCCTCTCCCACACCCCATAGTCGGTCGATGGGAAGCGGATCGAGAAATGCGGCCACCATCCCCGGCTCCACCACCGTCAGGCCGTCCGGCTTGTCCATATCAGAAGCAATCTTGGCCAAGAACTTGTTGGGCGCCACGCCGGCCGACACGGTGAGGCCCGTCTCTTCCAGCACCAGCTTCTTGAGGGCCCCGGCGATCTCCACTACCGAACCGAAAAGTCTCTCCGACCCGGTGACGTCCAGGAACGCCTCGTCTATGGAAACAGGCTCCACCAACGGCGTAAAGCGCCCGAAGATCTCCATGATTCGACTGGAAACCTCCTGGTAGCGCCGCATGCGAACGGGCAGAAACACCCCGTCGGGACAGAGCCTCTTGGCCGTAGCTATGGGTTGTGCCGAATGGATCCCATAGGCCCTGGCCTCGTAGGAGGCCGAGGAGACCACCCCGCGCCTGGAGCTGCCCCCAACGATCACCGGCCTTCCCTTAATCTCCGGCCGGTCCAGGGTCTCCACGGCGGCATAAAAGGCATCCATGTCCATGTGGATGATGCGCCGCTCTCTGGGCTGCACTGTCATATGCCGTCGGTTCCCTACCCTCACCCCGTGGCGCGGAACTTCGCATTGACATTTGGGGCGGGCTCGGCTAGATGGACACTATCTAGTGAGTCGATTTCACCGTCTAATGGGGCCCGCCGCCGGCAGGCGCGAAAAAGACCGAGGGATGCAATGACTTTTGGGAAAAAGGTGGCACTCTGGGCTATCCTGGCCGCGGTACTGTATGCCCTCATGGGTTACCATTACATCTTCGAAGGGCTGTCCGTTCCGTGGGTGCTCAAGAAATCTCACTGGACCCTGAACTATACCTTTTTCAGCATCCACGGCAAGACCAACGAGGCCATCGTGGCGATCGATGAACTGCGCCAAGACGGTATTGCCGATCTCCTCGTGAGAATCGGCCGAATGTCGGAGGACGAACGGGAGTTGCTCCTTTACAAATACGCCCCCGAGGAGGAGGAAGAGGATTCGAGTTAACCCGCGTCTCGCGGTACCTGTGAAAAATGCGGCTTACACATCGAAGTCCACCTTGATCTTGAACATCCTTACGGCTGGAAGATTCCGAATCTCCCGGACACCGCTTTCCGCCCTGATCTCCTCCAGGGCCTCTTCGATTTCCTCCATGGTCTCGGCGATAAATGTGAACCACACGTTGAATTCGTGGCTGCGCATGTAGTTGTGCGTCACGCCCGGATACCGATTAACCGTCTCCACGAAGCGCTCTATCTTCTCCTCCGGAACCTTGGCCGCGCAGAGAGTACTCGTAAAATCGAGACTCCCGGAATGAAAGTTCCCGCCGATCCTGCGAATGATGCCCGTCTCCTTCAATCCGTTGATGCGCCTGATCACCTCGTCTTCCGTCAAACCCAGCCGCCGCCCCACCTCCCGGAACGGATGCACGACAATCGGGAATTCCGACTGGATTTCGTTCAGGATGCGTTTGTCCAGTTCATCCATGGATCCTTCTCCGGGGTATGTGGGAGCAGAGCGGCTCCTCGCTCAGGAAGTCGCCCGTAGCCTCAAAGGCCCGGGCCCGGCAACCCCCGCACACGGCCACGTATTCGCAGATACCGCACTTGCCTTTGTACGACTTGTAGTCCCGCAATTTACGAAAGATATCGGATTCCTCCCAGACCTGACCGAAGCTCTGCCGTCGCAGGTCTCCGCACTCCAGTTCCAGATACCCGCAAGGCTGAACGATACCATCGTAAGCGATGAAAGCAAAGGCGGTTCCGCCCAGGCAGCCCCTGGTCACCGCGTCCATACCGTAGGTGTCGAAATCCACGCGCTCCCCACGTAAATGGGCCTGCTGACGAAGGATCCGGTAGTAATGAGGCGCACAAGTGGCCTTCAGGTGGAGGGGAACCTCGAAACGTTTGCGGTAAAACCACTCCAGAAGTCTTTCGTATTCGACGGAGTCGATCTCCTGGTCCGCCATCTCCTTGGCCCTGCCCGTGGGCACCAACAGGAATATGTGGTGTGCCGAGGCGCCCAGGCGTACCGCCAGGGCGAGGATCTTTTCAATGTCCCCGAGGTTGTGCCGTGTCACCGTGGTATTGATCTGGAATTCCAGGCCGTTTCGCTTGAGGCATTCGATTCCCCTCAGGGCGCCCTCGAAGGCCCCCTGGACCTGGCGGAATTGGTCGTGGCGAGTGTTGTCCGATCCGTCCAGTGAGATGCTCACCCTCTGGATGCCGGCCTCCTTCATTTGCCGGGCCACGGCGTCGTCAAGCAGGGTCCCGTTGGTGGCCATCACCATGCGCAGGCCCCGTTCCGTGCCGTGGCGGGCCAGGGTGAAAACGTCCTTCCGCAGCAGGGGTTCCCCGCCGGTAAGGATGACTATGGGGTTTCCCGTCTCGGCGATCTCGTCCAGGATCCCAAGACATTTCTCCCCGGAAAGCTCGCCCGGATAGGGCCCCCGGCCGGCCGCCGCCCGGCAATGGACGCAGTTAAGATTGCAGGTCCTGGTGATTTCCCATGCCACCAACCGCGGTCCCCCCGGGCCGTGCCCATGGCCTGTGCCTTGAGAGTTCGGGTGACCGGGATGTCCGTGATGTTTCATGCCGAGCGTCTTTCCTCTCACCGGGCCGCCCCCTCCCCGGCCTCCCCCAAGGAGTTCATAGTTTCCCCCCCCCCCGGTTCCCACCGGCCGCGGTCCCGAATTGCGGGATCATCCATGCGCCCCCCCGGCCAAGCAGTCCCCGCCTGCCGGCGGGAGCACCACTCGCTGCGATCTCAGGGAGGGACCCCGTCACTTCCATTTCAGCGGTTCAGGAGTCGCGAGGCATCTTTGGCGAAATAGGTCAGGATGAGGTCGGCACCGGCCCGTTTGACGGCAGTCAGGGTTTCCATCATCACCAGGTCGCCGTCCACCCACCCGTTTTGTGCCGCCGCCTTCACCATGGCGTACTCACCACTGACGTTGTAGGCCGCCAGGGGTACGGTACAGTAATCACGAACCTGTCTGATCACGTCCAGGTATGCCAGGGCGGGCTTGACCATTACCATGTCGGCCCCCTCCTCCAGGTCCAGCTCCACCTCCCTTAGTGCTTCCAGGGCGTTGGCAGGATCCATCTGGTAACCCCGCCTGTCGCCGAACTGAGGGGCTGATTCGGCCGCCTCCCGAAACGGGCCGTAGAAGGCGGAGGCATACTTGGCCGCGTAGGAGAGGATCCCGGTGTTCTCGTAGCCCGAGTCGTCCAGCGCTTCCCGGATGGCGGCCACCCGCCCGTCCATCATGTCCGAAGGGGCCACAAGGTCGGCCCCGGCCCCGGCGTGGGAGACGGCCTGGCGTGCCAGCAATTCCAGCGTTGCGTCATTGTCCACCTCGCCGTTGCGTATCACGCCGCAATGCCCGTGATCCGTGTACTCGCAGAGGCACACATCGGTGATCACCACCAGGTCCGGCAAGGCTTCCTTGAGCGCGGAGACGGCCTGCTGCACCACTCCGTCGTCGGCCCAGGACCGGCTTCCCACCGGGTCTTTCCTGTCGGGCAAGCCGAAGATGATGACCGAAGGAACACCCAGGTCCCGGAGTTCGCGGGCCTCTTGCACCAGGGTGTCCACGGAAAACTGGTATTGCCCCGGCATAGCCCCAATGGGATCTCTGATGCCCTTTCCCGGCTTTACGAACAAAGGCGCTATAAAATCCGTGGGTTGCACATGGGTCTCCCTGACCATGGCCCTGAGTCCCGGTGATCTCCTCAATCTACGGGGTCTGATCCTCATGCCTACGATTCCCCTTTTCCGATCTCTTCGTCCGTTAGATAGCAGGCGGGGTCGGGGGCCCAGACATCCCCGGTGACCGCCTCGGCCCGCACCCTGAAATTGCCTGCGCACACATCGAGCCACCTGCAGGTGGCGCAACGGCCCTTCACGTGCCGTTTCTTGTCCTTGAGCCTGGCCATGATGGGGTGGGACAGATCGGTCCAGATCTCGCTGAAGGGCCGTTCTCTGACATTACCGAAACTCAGATGGCGCCAGAATTGGTCCGCATGAACCGCCCCGTCCCAGCTCACACACCCGATTCCGCGGCCCGAGCTGTTTCCCTCGTTCATTTTCAGCAGCTCGAGCACCTCTTCGGAACGGGGGTCACCTTCCCTGCGCATGCGCAGATAGACATAAGGTCCGTCCGCGTGGTTGTCCACCGTCAGGACCTCCTTGGGCAGGCCCCGCTCATGGAGGTCCCGCGTTCTGTCCATGATCAGGTCCACCGCGCCACGCGTCTCCTCGTGTGACAGATCCTGTTCCACCAGGCTTGAGCCCCGTCCGGCGTACACCAGATGATAAAAACAAATCCTGGGGATGGCTCTCTCCTCCAGCAGATCGAAAATCTTGGGAATTTCTCCTGCATTCATGCGGTTGACGGTGAAACGAAGCCCCACCTTGAGGCCGGCCTCCAGGCAGTTTTCAATGCCGGCCATTGCCTGCCGGAAGGCGCCCTCTTTGCCCCGGAACCGATCATTGACCTCTTCCATACCGTCCAGGCTCACACCGACATAAGACAGGCCGACCTTCTTGAGCTCCGCGGCCTTCTCCCTGGTGATCAGGGTGCCGTTTGTGGAAATGACCGCCCGCATACCCTTTTCAACCGCGTGCCTCGCCAGGTCCGTCAGGTCGGGGCGAACCAGGGGCTCACCCCCCGAGAACAGGATCACGGGCGACCCGAAAGCCGCCAGGTCGTCAATGAGTGCCAGGCCTTCTTCGTGGCTGAGTTCTTCCTGCCGAACCCGCTCCACGGCCTTGGCGTAACAATGGACACACTTGAGGTTGCAGGCCCTGGTGACGTTCCAGACCACCACGGGTTTCTTATCCCGGGAAAACTGAAGCAGGTGTGACGGGAGGCGGCTCGAGTGCCTGCCGTAGCGCAGGGCGTCGGAGGGCTCCACGGTGCCGCAGTACAGTTTGGATATGCCGATCATCGGTCCGGTGATTCATCCTTTCTAAAGAGATCGCTTCGAACGCATCAACACACGAGGAAGGGACGGGCACTCGGGGTCTCCGTTCCTTTTCAGGCGGAGCCGTCCTCGCCGGCCCCCTTTTCCCGATAGTGTCTTTTCAGGAGGTCGTTGATGTACTTCTCCATGTCCGTGACGGCCTCGTGGTTGATGACGAATTTCTCGATACCGGACCGATCCCGAAGGAGTTTCAGCCCATATTCGAGACGCGTGGCAAGGTCCAGGGCCAGGTCGCCGGCCGATTCGCCGGTGCGAATGGCCTTCTGGATGATTTCGTCCACCGCGCTGTCGTCGAAAGAGACGTCCACTTCCAGTTGCTCCGGCAGTGAGGCTTCACGGCTGCGGATCTCCCCGTACATTTCCCGAAATTCTTCAAAGGCCGTGTTCACATCGCATATGTCTTCGAGATACAACTTCGCAATCAGGGCAACCCGACGGTCGTAAAGCTCCAGCCCGTATTTCTTCTTGAACTCATCGGCCCGTGCCCCGATGTACTCCTCGATGTTGCGCCGCTCATCCTCGGCCGCCTTCTCAAAACGGACCGTCCGCTCGGGTTCTTCGGGGTTCTCGAGCAGTTCCTTCAGACGTCCCTCCGGGTCCTCCACGATTTCGGGCGTCACCACCAGGGTCCGCACCTGGGTGGAAGGGAGGGTCTTTTCAAAGGGGATCAGGACCCTCTCGATGGCGCTCACCAGGCCACGGGCGCCGGTCTTTTCGGCAGCGGCCATTTCCGCGATCCTGCTCAAGGCTTCTTCTTCAAACTTGATGTCGATCCCATAGGCCTTGAAATCGTAACGTTTGCTCAGGATGATGGGGTTGTTTGGGTTCTTGAGGATCTCAACCAGGTCCTCCCGGGTCAACTCGTCGAAGACCACAACCACCGGGAGCCTGCCCACGAACTCCGACTCGAAACCGAACTCGATCAGGTCCTGGGCCTTGACTTCTTTCAGGATATCCCAGGGAACCTCCGCCGATCGCACGTCAGCCTCGAACCCGATGCCCTGCTTTTGAAGTCGCTTCTTGATGATTTCGGCAAGATCCCCGAAGGCCCCGCTCATGATGAAGAGGATGTTCTTGGTGTTGACGACCTTTTTTTCCTTTTTGCCGGTCTTGCGGTAATGCTCGATGGCCTGGATCTGGGAGATCGGATCGTGGGGCACTTTCAGGTCCACATCAGTCTCTTCCATGGGCTTGAGAAGGGCGCGCTGCACCCCGGTCCGGGAGACGTCGTGCCCGATGATATTGCGGGCCGAGGCGATCTTGTCGATCTCGTCGATATAAATGATCCCGTTTTCCGCCAGTTTGATATCTTCCCCCGCCTCGTACACCAGGTCCCGGACCAGGTCTTCCACGTCCCCGCCCACGTATCCGGTCTCGCTGAACTTCGTGGCATCACCCTTGACAAAGGGAACCCCCAGCTTCTGGGCGATCAGCTTGATGATGTAAGTCTTGCCCACGCCAGTGGGGCCGATCATGAGCACGTTGTTCTTGATCATGCCCACGCCGCTGCTCTTCTTGTCACGCATATTGCGCCGGATATGCCGTACCCGGTTGAAGTGAGTGCATACCTTGGTGGCCAGTACCGCCTTTGCCTGCTTCTGCTTGACCACGAAAAGATCCAGATAGCTCTCCAGTTCCTCCGGAAGCATGTCAAAGGCGGGCAAATCGTCCTCTTCACGGGACCCCGCCGTTTCTCCCCCGGTACCCTCAGGCTCCGTCCTGGGAAAGACAAAGGGCGAGATCACCTTGACCCGGTTTCCATATTTCTTGGACAGGTATTCGCTCAATTCCTTCTCCAGCTCCTTCTGGTTGGGAATCTTGCCTTTCTGGCCATTGTTTCCGATTCGGTCCATCTTCTCATCCATGGTGCGCCACCCATGATCACAGACATTTTCACCGCCTCAAGGGGGAAAGCGACAGAGGTAAGACCTCCCGCTCCCGCCTGATTCGGTCCTTATTAGTTGTAGATCCAATATACGCATCGCCTCCGGGGATTGCAACCCTCCCTGTGTGAGAGCAGGTTTCTGTTGACTGGCGCGGGGGGTTTGAATTAGAGTCTGTTTTGTATAGCGGCCCGGCGACGGCGTGTTCGAGGAGATAGGGGGCGGGCCCTCACAAGGACCTGCATCAATACCCGTCGAAGAAGTCCAAAGCCCCAAAGTCAGACCCCGGGTCCATGTGGGTGAAGGAGTGAGCCCCGGCCCCCGGGGGACCCACCGCGCCGGAAAGGGCCGTACGGTATCCCCGGGGCACCGGGGTACCACCCCAAGACCCGCGACTTGCATACCCAATGCGCGATCCGCCCGGCGGAAATCGGCCGGCTCTCACCCGTGGTCCTCTGATGGCGACCCCTGAGGAATGAGGAAAAACCCATGCTCGCACGGCTGGAGATCAGGCTCAAGAAGGAACTTTTCGACGCGGAAGGGGCCGGAATCCGGAAAAAGGCCCGTGAATACTTCGGTTTCGAGGTGGAGGACATCCGCGTCATCAGGGTCCTGACCATGGAGGTGACCCTGGATCCATCCCGGTTGGAGCAGGTCAGAACGGAACTTTTCACCAACCCGGTGACGGAAGAATCCTCTTACTCCCCCATGGCCCGTGACTTCGACTGGCTGACCTGGATCGGTTTCCGGCCGGGGGTCCGTGATACGGCGGGAAGCACGGCCGTGGAGGCCATCGAGGACCTCCTCGGCATCCGTTTCGGACCCGAGGAGGCGATCTACACATCCAAACTCTATGAGATCCGGGGGAATCTGGACGCCCGGCAGGTGGAAACAATCGCCGGCGAGCTCCTGGCCAACGAAATCATTCAACAGTGGAAGGTCTACGGCCGGGATTCGTGGGACCCTGAAAACGGCATCGGCTTCCCCGTGCCCAAAGTCATCCTTGACCACAGCCCGCGGGTCACCCCCATCGCCATCGGCAGCGACCAGGAACTCCGCAGGATCTCACGGGAACGGAGCCTGGCCCTTCACGACTCGGATGTACCCGTAATTCGGGAGTATTTTCTCAGGGAAGACGTACTGGAAGAAAGAAAGGCCGTGGGTCTCAGCCTGCCCACGGACGTGGAACTGGAATACATCTCCCAGGCACGAAGCGACCACTGCAACCACAACACCTTCCGCGGGCTGTTCCGCTACAGGGACGTGGCCACTGGATACGAGGAAACCATCGACTCCCTGTTCAGGACCTGCATCGAGCAACCCACGCTCCAGGTCAAGGAGAAAAAGGATTGGGTGGTCTCGGTCCTGTGGGACAATGCAGGGGTGGGCCGGTTCGACGACGATCACTATTACGTCATCACGGGAGAGACCCACAACAGCCCCTCCAACATGGAGGCCTACGGCGGGGCCATCACCGGAATCGTGGGCATCTACCGCGACCCCATGGGCACGGGCAAAGGGTCCAAGCTGATCTTAGGCATGTACGGCTACTGCGTGGGGCCCAGGGATTACGGGGGTGAACTCAGGCCGCTGCTTCATCCTCGGCGGCTGCTGGACGGCGTGGTGGAAGGTGTGAGGGACGGCGGAAACAAGAGCGGAATCCCCACCCCGTACGGCCTGCTGCTCTTCGACGAAAGCTATATCGGGAAATGCCTGGTCTATGTCACGGCGCTGGGAATCATGCCCGCCCGGATCGGGGAGGAATCGAGCCATGAAAAGACCACGAGCCCCGGCGATTTGATCATCATGTGCGGGGGCCGCGTGGGCAAAGACGGGATCCACGGCGTAACCGCCGCCTCGGAATCCTTCAGCGAACACACGCCCGCAGGTCACGTCCAGATCGGGGACCCTTACACCCAGAAGAAGATGCACGACTTCCTGCTGGAGGCCCGGGACGAGGGCCTTATCGCCTTTATCACGGACAACGGGGGCGGAGGTCTTTCCTCCAGTATCGGGGAATCGGCACGTTTCAGCAACGGGTGCCGGGTGGACCTGGATCGCGTCCCCCTCAAGTACGAGGGGCTGGATCAGTGGGAGATCTGGGTGTCTGAATCCCAGGAGAGGATGACCGTGGCAGTCAGGCCCGAGAACCTGGACCGCTTCATGGCTCTGTCGGAAAAACACGCCGTGGAGAGCACGGTGATCGGGGAATACAACGACAGTGGATTCCTGAGGCTCGACTACCAAGGTAAGACCTGCGCATTTGTCAGGATGGACCTGCTGAAATCGGATTTTCCTCAGTGGGAATTCGACGCAGAGTGGACCCCCCCCGAATTACGGGGTCTGAGGGAGCCTGTCCTGCAGGAGCCCCGCGACCATGGCGCCCTCTTGCGCGGCCTGCTGGGCCGGCCCAATATCTGCGCCCGGAATTGGATAGCGCGCCAGTACGACCACGAGGTTCAGGGGGGAAGCGTCGTCAAACCCCTCGTAGGTAAAGGCCGGGACGTACCCAGCGACGCGGCCGTGGTGCGACCCATCCTCGAGTCCCGGCGAGGTCTTGCCGTTTCGCAGGCCCTCAACCCATGGTATTCCCGAATCGACACCTATGACATGACCGCGGCCACCATAGACGAGGCCCTGCGCAAGGTGCTGGCCGTGGGCGGAGATCCGGCCCACGTGGCGGGCGTGGACAACTTTTGCTGGCCCACCATCCAGTATCACCCGGAACAAAACCCTGACGGCAAATACAAGGCTGCCCAGTTGGTCCGTTCCAACTGGGCCCTCAGGGACATCTGCCTGGCCTTTGAGATCCCTCTGCTTTCCGGGAAGGATAGCATGTACATCGACGGCAACCTGGCAGGACCCTACGGAGAACGCCGGAAAGTCTCGGGCCTTCCCGCCCTCCTCTTCACGGCATGCAGCCTGGTCGACGACATCACCTTGTGCGTCACCATGGATGCCAAGACCCCCGGGGATCTGGTCTACGTGCTGGGAGACACTCGAAACGAGCTGGGCGGGGGAGAGTACTACCAGATGATGGGCGCGGTGGGTCTTCATGCCCCCAAAGTAACCGAGGAAAGCTTCCGGGTGAGATACGAGGCGCTTCACGGCGTCCTGCGGGAAGGTCTCGCCGCTTCGTGTCACGCCGTGGCCCGGGGAGGCCTGGCCGTTCACCTCGCCCTGGTGGCCATGGCGGGAGAGACCGGGATGGAGGTCGACCTGGAAGCCGTGCCCGGAGGCACATCCCTCACAACGGCCCAGACGCTTTACTCGGAGTCGTGCGGTCGATTCATCCTCACGGTACCCAGGGACAACCGAAGGGCCTTTGAAGAGGCCTTTGCGGGACAGCCTGGCGCCTTCGTGGGAGAGGTCACGGCCGGGGGGCGGTTTCGCATCACCCGGGGGGATCGAGAAACGGTGGTTTCGGAAGACGTCATGGAACTGAAGTCATGTTGGAAAAGGCCCTTCGAGGATCTAATATGACACACGTCAAGGCCCTTGTGTTGACGGGATACGGGTTGAACTGCGATTACGAAACGGACTACTCCCTGAAACTCGCAGGAGCCCAATCCCACCGCGTACACATCAACGAGTTGATCGGTGCTTCACGCACGGGTTCCGGCCCGGCCCTGGGGGATTTTCACATCCTCGTTTTCGGCGGCGGATTCAGTTGGGCCGACGACCACGGCGCCGGCGTGGTGATGGCCGCCAAGATTCGTCGCCACCTGGGGGAAGAAATCCAGCGTTTCATCGAAGAGGGTCGGCTGATCATCGGCATCTGCAACGGATTTCAATGTCTCGTGAACCTGGGGCTCCTGCCCGGATTCGACCAGGAATACGACAAGAGGCGTGTCGCCCTGACATACAACGACAAGGGCAACTTCATCGACACATGGGTGAACCTGCGTGTGGAACCAGACTCGCCCTGCGTTTTTACCAGGGGCATTGAGACCATCGAACTACCGGTGCGTCACGGTGAGGGCAAGTTTTACGCCCTTGCCCCGGACATCGCCAGACTCACGGAAAACCGCCAGATCGTCATGCGTTACGCCGACCGGGAGGGTAATCCCGCCCGTGGGCGCTGGCCCCTGAATCCCAACGGTTCCCTCGAAGACATAGCAGGCATCTGCGATTCCACGGGGCGTGTTTTCGGGCTCATGCCTCACCCCGAGGCCTTCAACCACTGGACAAACCACCCGGACTGGACACGGCTCAAGGCTGTGCGGAATCCGGCGGGGAAGGGATTCGACCCTCACCAAAAAGGGGATGGGATTCGCATATTTGAAAACGCCGTGAGGTATGTCACCGCGACTTTCTCCTGAGATCTTCGAGAAATACCCTTCGGCCGCAAACACACTCGGGCCGAACCGTCTGGTCCACGGAAACCGTTGCCGATCTTGGGCCTTGACACGGCCGGCGAAACATAGTAATTGGAAGGATTTGACATGAAATGCCCCTCCCCGGGGAAATTCATTTGATCTTAGGCATCCTCTCTGCGGTGCACCGAATATGAGGAGACGAACACATGGCTTCCAAGAGCAAGAAAACCAGCAGGATCAGGGCGAACAAGGCCAAGCCCAACCGCAAGAACCTCAAGGCCGACATGCGGAGGATTCAGCGTAATACGGAAATCCTCCGGGAACTGGCCGGCGACTCACCAAAATAGTCTGGTCGTCGGGTTTCGCGGCGTAACATCCAAACAGCATCCCGCCGGGAGACCGGCGGGTTTTTTGTGCACTGTCAGGCACAGGACCCTTTTGCGCAGAAAGGAGGAATCATGAAAGAGGTCGTTATTGTATCGGCATGCCGAACGGCCGTCGGCGCCTTCGGCGGATCATTGAAAGACATGAACGCAGCGCAGATCGGAAGTATCGCCATGAAAGAGGCGGTGAGACGCGCCGGGATTGACCCGGCTCTTCTGGACGACGTGCGTTTCGGATGCTGCATGGAGCCCACGGATGCATTGAACGTGGCGCGCGTATCCGCATTGATGGCAGGAATCCCCGACTCGGTGACCGCCGTGACCATCAATCGAGTCTGTATTTCCGGGATGGAGGCGGTCATATCAGGCATGGCCATGATCCAGGCCGGTATGGCCGATGTGATCCTGGCCGGGGGCGTGGAACACATGTCCGGGGCCCCTTATGTGGTACCCGCGGCAAGGTGGGGATGCAGGCTCCAGGATCACACTTTCGTGGATTCCATGATACATGCCCTTCATTGCGGCTCTTTCCTGATCCCCCATCCGGAGGAAGGCCCTCTGAAGGAAGGCATGCCCCTGGAACTCTTCAAAGGGAAGCCCTACATCATGGGACACACGGCCGAATTCGTGGCCCAGTTACACAACATCAGCCGAGAGGAAATGGACGAGGTGGCCCTTCGGAGTCACAACAACGCGGAACGGGCCACCCTGGAAGGAGATTTCAGAGAAGAGATCGTTCCCATCGAGGTGCCCCGGAGAAAAAAGGATCCTCTGGTCTTCGACAAGGACGAGCATTTCAGGCCGGGGTTGACCATGGATCAACTGGCCAAGCTCCCGCCCGCTTTCGTCCCCAAGATCGGCAAGGTCACGGCCGGGAACTCTTCGGGCATCAACGACGGGGCCAGCGCCATGATCATCATGTCGGCTGAAAAGGCGAAAGAGCTGGGCATACAACCACTGGCCCGGATCACCGCAACGGGCAGGGGCGCATGCCACCCTTCGGTCATGGGTCTGAGCCCGGTACCGGCCATCCGAAACCTGCTGGACAGTTCCGGTCTAAAACTCGAGGACTTCGAACTGATCGAGATCAACGAGGCCTTTGCAGCCCAGTACCTCGGCGTGGAAAAGGAACTGGGCCTGAACCGGGAAATCACCAATATCAACGGGTCCGGGATCGGCCTGGGCCACCCCGTGGGCTCGACCGGTTCCAGGATCATCGTCACCCTGCTCTATGCGATGAAGAAGCACGGCAAGCAACTGGGGCTAGCCAGCCTGTGCGGCGGGGGCGGAGTGTCCATGGCCTGCACCATCGAGATGATCTGATCCTTCGACAGAGGGGGACCGAAGCCCTGCCCCCCATGACGCGGCAGGCATCTCCCCGGATAGGGGCCCCGGATGAAAAACATGAAAACCGCACCATGTGGAAGGGACATCTTCCCCGGTGCGGTTTCTCATTTTCAACGGGGGACATTCCCCGGGACCCCTCTTCCTCGTAATCCTCCGCCGTCCCTCCGTCGGGCCTCTACTCCAGGTACCGCGTGGTCTTGAGCTTCTCCCCCAGCCTGTAGGCGATATGAAGTTTCAGCACCTCCCTGATCTGGGACACGACCTCGGGCCCCAGACCCATCCTTCGCAGGGCCTTCCAGTCACCCGACTGGATAAGCGCCAGGGCCCCCATGGCGGGAGGGTCGAGGGAAGGGGTCATTGCGTTCTCCTTTGCGCACCGCAGGCAACCGATGGCTCCCCGGGTTCGGAGAAAAACAGCGCGCCCCCGGCCTTCGTAGGGCCTCCCGCACCGGGAGCAGCATTCCAGTCCGATGCCGTAACCTCCGAGACTCATGGCCCTGCCCTCGAAGATGACCCTGAGCCGATCCCCCCGCTCGCCTTGATCCAGGGCTTCAAAGGCCCGCCTCAACAGGGCGAACATCCTGCGGTCTCCCACCCCCACGGGGAACAGAATTTCCGTGAGTTCCACCATGTAACTGCCGAGGCTGAGAGCGGAAAAGTCGCTCCTGAGCCCTGCAAAGGGATTGATGAGCCTGCAGGAGTCGAGGAACAGCATGTCCCCCTTGCCCCTGTCCACGTACTCCATGCGTGAAAGGCAGAAAAGGTCCAGGCAGTTGGGAAATCTCCTGCGGCTCCGCCGGGCGCCCTTGGCCACGCCTTTCAATCTGCCCGCATCCTCGGCGAAAAAACTCACCAGGAGATCCGATTCGCCGAACTCCCTGATCCGGAGGATGATTGCGGGGGAGATCACTGATCGCATATGACGGTTCCCTGGCGGGGTGCCGCAAAAGGCATTGCGGGAAAAAGCCCCTTGCCGCACACCGGTTGGGCGACAAGGGGCTTTTCAGGATTTACCCTACGATCCCTTCAATGTTCAGGGGAATTTCGCCTGGAAGGAGACCACCTTGGTCACGCCGCCCGCGCTGAATGTAGCCGCCCCTTCGTGCAGGGTCACCGGGACCTTGAGTTCGGGCACCCCGGTCCACCATTTTTCCAGTGCCTGCCATGGATTCATCCCCATGGCCTTCAACTTGAAACCACCGGTCACCAGGAGGCTCAACAGGGCCGAGCGCGCCGTGATCATGGTGGTGGCCCGCACCTGGTCCGTCTTGCCCGCCGGGATCCAGTAGGCATCGTCGTTGTTCACCGTGACCAGGTCGAAGCCTTCTATAGCCACCGTAAACCGGAAACCTTCCAACAGAACCGGGTAGGGGTTGGGGTTCTCGATATTGAACAGGAACGTCATCGGAAGGGGAGCCCCGCGGTCGCCGGGCCTGCCCTTGGTGGGTTTCACCTTCTTTGAATAGTACCAGAACCCATCATACTGGGGTACCATGAAGGACTCCAGCGTAATCACAGGCGTCTTGAAGTTGGAAGCCGTCGGTTTGGCGGTCATTCCCGCACAGGAGAACAACATGGCCACCCCGATAATCGCGATAACCAGGACTGCCAGATTTTTCCTCATCATAGACCTCCGTGTAAGGAAGAGCGTGACACCGGTACCGGGTCCATGTTGCGGCCCGTTACGTAAGCCAGCGCTTTCTTCGTTTATAGTGCTTGACGTCTCGAAAGCTCTTTCTTCCACCCTTGTCGGTCAGCCCCAAATAGAAATCCTTGATATCCTCGTTGGCGCTCAACTTCTCGGAGCTGTCGTCCATGACGATCCTGCCCGTCTCCATGACGTAGGCATACGGGGCCACGTTCAGGGCGAGCTTGGCGTTCTGCTCCACGAGCAGGATGGAGATATGCTCCTCTTTGTTGAGCTTGGTAATGATGTTGAAGATTTCATGGATGAGCTTGGGGGCAAGCCCCATGGAGGGTTCATCGAGGAGCACCAGCTTGGGCTCGGTCATCAAGGCCCTTCCCACCACGGTCATCTGCTGCTCGCCGCCGCTGACGAAGCCTGAGATCTCGTTACGTTTTTCCCGAAGTCGCGGGAAATAGTGGTACACGAGTTCCAGGCCGTCCCGCACCGAGCCGCTCTTTCGCAAGTGGGCGCCCACCTTGAGATTCTCTTCCACGGTCAGATGCTCGAAGACCCGCCTTCCCTCGATGACCTGGACGATGCCCATCTTGGCGATCATGGCGGCCCTCTCGTGATGGATGTGCCGCCCCTCGAACTCGATGGCTCCGTCTGTCACCTCGCCGTCCTCGGTCTTGAGCAGACCTGAAATCGCCTTGAGAGTCGTGCTCTTCCCGGCGCCGTTCGCCCCCAGGAGGGCCACGATCCCTCCCCGCGGGATCTCGATGGACACGCCCTTGAGGACCAGGATGACCTCATGGTACTTCACTTCGATGTTGTTGATCTTTAAAATCGCCTCTCCGGTATCCAAGGCATTACCTCCAAGGGTGTTGGGTTGGCAGTCGCTACCATCCGAGCCATTCCTTGGCCCACTTGGCCGGCCAACGCTTCTTGAGATCCACGCGCTCCACCTCCACGAACTTGCCGTTCTTCCATTCCTGGATGAGGCACCCGGTCGTGGGTCGATGGTCCGTGGCGGTGAACGTGATGGGAGAGGCCCCCAGACCGATGTCGAACTTGCGCATGGTCTCGAAGCCCTTTGTCATGATACCGGGACCGGACAAATCCCCCGCCTTGTCGGCCCTCTTGAGGGCCTCCCAGGTGATCAGGGCGTCGCCCCAGGCCTGAATCGTCCGGATCAGGCGTTTGGAGGTCGGAATACCGGGGTTATATTTCTTGGCCGTCCTGACCACTATGTCCATGTTCTTGTAATTCTGGCCGAAAAAGGCACATGGGGTGGCTCCCATCACCACCAGGTTGTCAGCGGCCTCACCTGCAAGCCGCGGCAGGTTTTCATCGAATCCCCAGTTGTTGATGATGAAATCGGCCCCCAGACCCAGGGCGTAGGCATCCCGCATGGTGGCCGCCACGCTCATGGTGGTGTTCCCATGCCATACCACGTCCGGTTTGAATTCTTTCAAAGCCATGATCTGGCTTTTGGTGTCCAGGGCAAAAAGGGAGACGTCCTGGTCCGGGCCGATCTCAAAGCCCAGCATGGCTGCATGATCTTTGATGGCCTTGATGGGCGCGCTGCAATAAGGCGAGGCAAACATGTACGCACACGCGAACCGAGGCTTCCGTTTCCCGTAGTCAGGCTTAGTGGGCCACTTCTTGTCGAGCCAGGCCGTCAGGGCAGCCCTGGCGTTGGTGGAATAATCCGACGAGAAAAAGAGGTTGTAACGCGTCTTTTTCGGGTCCGTCAGATGGGCGGAGTAAGAAGCCGATACATACGGGATCTTGTCCTTGTTCACCGTCGGGGAAAGGGCCTCCGTGTCACCGGTTCCCCATCCCATGATGACGATGCTCCTCAGTCGCTTCAGGAGTTTATATTTTGTGATGGCCTCCGGGATCCGGTAGCCGTAATCAAACCATGTGTATTTGACCTTCTTGCCGTTGATACCCCCCTGCTCGTTGATGTACTTCCACGCCTCTTCCATGCCGATGGCGTAGTCCTTGCCCACGTCGGAAGTGGCGCCGGTGGTGTCCATGATTCCCCCGATCTTGATCTTGGCGGCCAGCGCGGCCGTGGAAAAGCCCGCAAGAAACGCCACTGCGACCATCGGCACCAAGAACCCAAGAAAAATACGCTTTTTCATCAGTCTCCCCCTTCATGCGGTTATCGTGAACGCGAATTGAATCCCCATCGTCTCGTACCTGCCGGACGGCCCTGTAATCGCCTTCACCTCCTTTCTAATAAGAGAAGGGCCAGAGATTGAAGTAGTTTTTAGCCTGCCACCAGCGGTAGGCAAGCCCGTTGGGCTCATAGATCAAGAACGCGCAGATGGCCAGGCCGAAAGCCATCTCCTTTAGGGAAGCAAAGCTCATGAGGAGCTTGGGAAAATAGTCCGCCAGGGGAATCACCCCCACCTGCAGAAGTTCCATGATCACCACCATAAAAAAGGAGCCGAAAATGGCGCCGTGGATGGAGCCCACCCCGCCGATGAGGATGACGCCAACGAGCCACAGGGACCAGAACCACGGGAAGTGTTCGGGACTCAGCGCCGCCGTGTTGCTCACCCAAAAACCTCCCGCCACCCCGGCGAAAAATCCCGCCACAAAGAAGGCCAACAGCTTGTACCAGACGATGTTGATCCCGAGAGTCTCCGCCGCAATATCGTTGTCCCGGATGGCCACCCAGGCCCTACCCACCCGGGAGCGGAGCAAATTGGCCAACACGATCACCATGAGGGTCAGGATCACGGCCATCAGGTAATAGACCTCCCGCTCGCTGTCTATGACCCAGGGTCCCACCTTGATGGTCCCGGGAGGAAGGGAAAAGGCCTGCCCCCTCCCTCCGATCCGGCTCACGTACTGGGTAAGAATAAAATCCACAGTGATAAATTGGGCTGCCATGGTGGTTAAAATGAGGTAAAATCCCTTCACCTTGGCTGATGGGAGCCCGAAAAGCACCGACCAGATCCCGCCAAAGACGCCCGCCACAAGGACGCTGATGGGATAGGCCAGGCCCGCATCCATGATCCACTGAGGCCATGGAAATTGCAACACCAGCAGGGTGCTGGTGTATGCACCCACCGCAATGAAGGCGGCGTGTCCCAAGGTCACCAGGCCCGTGTACCCGATGAGTAGTTGAACCCCCAGGGCACCCATGGCCGTATACCCCACCATGCTGGCCACGCTCATGACGTATCCTGAAAGGAATTGGGGGATGATAACGAAGATTACCGCCAGCAACAGGAGCATCTTGAACTTGATGAAACGCGTCTGCCACCATCCATGGTCCTCTGCGTAGCTCTGATGGTAATCGCCGCACGGCATCCAAACACTGGACATGAAATTCTCCTCCCTTGATCCGTCCCTTCCCGCTTGTTCCCGAAGGGCCCAGGCCTTCCGATGTTAGACCCGCTCGATGCGCTCCCAGCCCCATAGGCCGTAAGGCTTGAAAAGGAGGAACACGGCCATGAAGGCAAAGGGCATGATCTCCTTTACGCCGCCGGGGAAATACTGATCCAAATACGTGCCCGATAGGTTCTGAAGCACGCCTATGATGATCCCCCCCACGATGGCCCCCGGGATCGAGTTCAGCCCTCCCAGGACCACGGCGGGCAGCACCAGGAGACCCAGGTAACCCACTGAGATATTGATCCCGTTGATGTTTCCCAGCAGAGCGCCCCCCACCCCGGCGCTCATGAAGGCGATGGCCCAGGCCGCTGCGTACACGAACCGGGCACTCACCCCCAACGAGAGGGCGGCGGTTTCATCATCCGCCGTGGCCTGCATGGAAAGCCCCCAGCGGGTGTACTTGAAAAATGCTACAAAGATGATCAGAAGGACGATGGCGAGGATGAAGGACCAAAGGTACACCGGAGAAATCTTCACGAATCCGATGGTGATGGGTGACAGAGAAAAGACCGGCGGTTCGAACACCCTGGTGTCGTACCCCCAGACAAAACCCACCAGCCCTTTTAAGAAAAAGGAAAGGCCCACCGTCACCATGATCACCGTGAGAATGGGCTCCCCGATGAGCTTGTCCAGAAAGATCCGTTCGGTCAAAACGCCCAATACCACACCCACCAGGAGGGTCAGCACCACCGCAGGCACGAAGGGAATCCCCGCCTCGTAGAAGGAGAGGGTGACATACGCGCCGATGAGGGTCAACTCGCCCATGGCGAGGTTCAGCACGCCGGAGCACTTATAAATCAGCACCCACCCCAGGGCCACCAGGGCATAGATCCCTCCCACCATGATCCCCGTGATCAAGGTCATCGAAAATATTTCCATCGTGGTTCATCCTCCCCAGGTCTGGTAATGGCAAAGGAAATTCAACGCGGCCCACCCCCCGTTTCCCGCCGGGGTGACCGCCTTCACACCTTGATCTCCTGGATGCGAAGATCGGTCTTGATGCGCTGTTCCCTGCCGTCTTCGTAAGTGATCGTCGTATCCATGTGCACCACGTCCGTGTCGCCGTAAAGGCCGTCCACGATCTCCTTGTACCTCTTCTCCACAAAGGCACGCCGCAACTTACTGGTGCGGGTGAGTTCTTCGTCGTCCGCGTCGAAGACCTTGTAGAGGTTCACAAACTTGCGGATCTTGGCGGGCCCGGGCAGGTCCTTGTTCGCTTCCTCGATCTGTTTCTGGACCAGATCATAGACCTCGGGCTTCTGGGAGAGTTCCGGGTAACTGGTGTAATTGAGCTTCTTGTCGTCGGCCCACTTGCCCACCACGGCATAATCTATACACATGACCGCTGTCACATATTCCCGCTTATCGCCGATAACCCAGGCTTCCTGAATGAATGGACTGAATTTCAGGCGAGTTTCCAGGTACTGGGGAGAGAAAGGCCGACCGTCGCTCAGGGTCATGACGTCTTTCGAACGGTCGAATACCACCAGATGACCGTCCTCGTCGATGAAACCCCGATCCCCCGAGTAGAGCCAGCCGTCCACAAGGGTCTTCCGGGTGGCCTCATCATTCTTGTAGTAGCCCTTGAACACGGAGGGGCTTCGCGAGATGATCTCACCCTCTTCGGTGATCTTCACCTCGGTTTGCGGTATGGGCGTTCCCACCGTGTCGAATTTCACGTCACCGCTCCGGTGTACGATGGAGATTCCCGCGATTTCCGTCTGCCCGTAAATCTGTTTCAGATTCACCCCGAGGGCATGGAAAAACCTGAAATGGTCCGGGCCCATGGCCGCCCCGCCCGTGTAGCACTGCCTGAGTCTCGACATGCCCAGGTGGTCCTTGAGTTTCTTCTGCATGGTGATGTAGGCGAGCCAATGGAGAATCTTGAGGTACCAGGGAACCGGCTGCTTCTCGAACTTCAGGTTCGCCACCTTGTACCCGATCTTGGTGGCGAATTCATAGACCCTGCGTTTGGTCCAGGTGGAATCGATGTACTTGACCTGAACACTCCTGGTCATGCCTTCGTAAAGCCGCGGGGGGGCAAACATCACGTGGGGTCCGATTTCGCGGATGTTTTCCTGCGCAGTGTCCGGTTCTTCGGGAAAGTTGAGGGTATAGCCCACCTGGAGGCCGCAGGAGATGGACATCATCTGCTCGCCGATCCAGGCGAAGGGAAGGTACGAAACAAAATCATCCGTCTCGTAGCAGGGATCCACATCCAGCAGATTCCTGCCCATGGTGAGCATGTTGTAATGGGTCAGAAGCGCCCCTTTGGGGAGTGCGGTGGTCCCGGAAGTATAAAAAAGGAGGCAGATGTCCTCTCCATCTCCCTCCTCCACCATCTTTTCGAAGAGGCCGGGTTCCTTGGCGTCCAGTTCGCGGCCCCTCGCCTGGACCTCCTTGAGACTCAGGAGAAAATCCTGGTCGTAGTTCCTCATCCCCTTGGGATCATCCCACAAGACCCATTCGAGCTTGGGGCACTGATCCTTGATGGCGAGGGCCTTGTCCACTTCCTCCTGGGTCTCTCCCACGAAGATCTTGGTGTCCGAATGGTCTATGATGTACTTGACCTCGTCCATCATGCAGTCCTGGAAGAGCCAGACGCCGATACCGCCCGCACAGAGGGCGGCCATTTCCGCCCAAAGGCCTTCGGGGCGGTTGTCCCCGATCATGGCCACCTTGTCCCCCCGCTTCAGGCCCAGGCTGACCATGCCAAGGGAGAGGTATTTGACGTTATCGTAATAATCCTGCCAGGTGTACGGTCTCCAGATCCCGAACTCTTTTTCCCTCATCGCCACTTTGTTCTTGCCGAACTTCTTACACTGCCGGACAAAAAGCTTGGGGATGGTGAGGTCCTTTGTGATCTCTATCCTCGTGCTGCTCATGGTATCGCTCACCTCCGAGTCGAATACAGATCTTCTTCACCCAGGTAGGCCTTGATCACATCAGGATTTTTCTGGACCTCCTCAGGGGGGCCGTCCGTGATCTGGTTTCCGAAATTCAGGACAAAAACATTGTGGGAAATATCCATGACGACACCCATATCGTGCTCCACGAGGATGCAGGTGACCTTCCAGCGCTCCTCCTCGTTGATGTCGAGAATGAACCGGGCCATGTCCTCCACCTCTTCCAGATTCAGACCCGCCAGGGGCTCGTCCAGGAGCAGAAGTTCGGGGTTCAGGGCAAGGGCGCGGCCCAGTTCCACGCGCTTCTGGAGACCGTAGGGGAGCATGTGCACCGTCTTGTCCCTGATGCTTTCGATTTCCAGAAGATCAATGATCTCCTCCTCGATGAACTTGCGCGATTCCAGTTCCTCCTGTTTCGTTTTTCCCACGTATATGGATCCGCTCACGATGCCTGATTTGAGATGGATATGTCGGCCCAGGCGGATGTTGTCCAGGACGGTCATGCCGCCGAACAGTTCGATCTTCTGGAAGGTCCTGGAGATTCCCAGGGCGGCCCGGCTGTGCGGACTCAAATCGTTGATCCGCTCTCCTTTGAAGTAAATGTCGCCCTTTTGGGGTTTGTAAAGACCGTTGATGCAGTTCATCATGACGGTCTTGCCGGCGCCGTTGGGGCCTATGATGGAGTGGATCTCCCCCTTTTTCACCTCCAGGTCGATCCCCGCAAGGGCCGCCACTTTGCCGAAGGACATGTGGATATCTTCGAGCTTCAAAAGGGTTTCGCCCTGTTTGATCTGCCCCGTTCGCGCCATGTCGCCTGGCCTCCCCTTATCGAGTCGTAATCAGCAGTGCTTCAGCAGGCCGTCGAAAAACTGTTGCGCTTATCGGTACTCAGGCTAAAATTCGGCTCGAAATATTCACTTCCTACTTAAAGCGCGCTTTTTAGCCTCATTTTGCCCCGCCTTGTCTGCGCTCGCTGCGTTTTTCAACGCCCTGTTAGGTAAGATTTAGTCAGTGCAGGATGGATTCGGGCCTTTATTGTCCCCCGGCCCGACGCAACTATACCCTTTACTGCCTCCACCCCCGTTTGTCAACATGTTTGATGGAAGAGGCACGATATTTTTGTTCTGTACACAAAGTGATGTAATTACGCTGGGTTATGTGAATATCCGATCGGCTAAGCAAATAAATATAAAATAGCTAGTTATTCCAATAAGTTTTGGATTGTGGTTTGTTCTCAAGCTCTTATTCTTAAAGGGTTGCGGGTTAGAACAAATTTATCGTGATGGTAGAGGGCGCACCGGCCCCCCGGCGAAGCCCGGACAGGCAAAGGGCCGGCCCCCGGGCGCCGCTTCCCACAAACCGCCGACGAGGGTGAACGGCCCTCACCTTTTCAAGAAAAGGGCCGACCGGACGTCCGTGGCCGCAGACTCCGTCAGGCCTCAAAAACGCATCTTGCGTACCTGGGGAATCAAGTTCTCCTGGCACTGATTCAGGAAATACTCATCCGTCATCCCTGCAATAAAATCCCTGACAATACCCGGATCAGGCGTTGATTGACGGTAGTCGTCCGACATGCCGTCCAGGAATTCGCTGAAGATGCTGGACGACTCATCGCCGGCCTCCAGGTCTCGGCAATATTTCTCGAAAAGCAGTTCAATCATCAGCTTGATCTTGTGCGTCTGCTCCTTGACCTTTCCGCTCTGGTAGATACGCTCCTGGTTAAACTCCTTCAGGTCCTGCAGGGCCTCCCCAACCCGTTCGCTGAACCGGACCAGGTCCTGCCCGAGGCTGTTGGTCACCAGGTCCTCCACGAGGGTATACACGATGGTCCCGTTGGTCTCTCCCAGGACCTTCCTGCAACGGGAAGGCAGATCGTCCCTCCGGATGAGACGCAACCGGATCGCGTCCTCGATGTCCCGTCCGATGTAGCTCACCGTATCGGCCATGCGCACCACGCAACCCTCCAGCGTCATGGGGTGGAAATCCCCGGAGGGATCCTTGCACTTCATTTCCATCTCCCGATGGAGCCTGTCGAAATCCTTGTTTCTTCGGGGTGAGAGAGATTGGGTATGCAGTTCTCCGTCGTGGCAGAAGATTCCGTCCAGGACCTGGAGCGTCAGGTTCCAGCCCCGACCCTTCCTTTCAATCCGCTGGAGAAACCGAACGCTCTGCACGTTGTGCAGGAACGGCCCGATTCCATGGGCCTCGCACAGGGCGGAAAGAAATTTCTCGCCGTCATGCCCGAAGGGGGTATGCCCGATATCGTGCCCCAGGGATATGGCTTCAATCAGGTCCTCATTCAGGCCCAGGAGCCGGCCTATGGTCCTGGCTATCTTGGATACGAGTTGGACGTGAAGCACCCGGTGGGTGATGTGGTCGTTCTTAATAAGGTAAAAGACCTGTGTCTTGTCGATGTAGCGGGAATAGGCAAGAGAGTGCAGGATACGATCCGTGTCAACGGAAAACTCCTGTCGGTGCCCCATGCCCACCGAGGAATCCTCGTACTCCCTCACCGCAGAACGGCTCAGACACGCCAGAGGCGAGAGACGGGATGCCTCGCCTTCGTCGAGGCGGGATCGAATCTCATAGAGGGTCTCGTTCAGCCTCAATCCCTATCGCCTTTCCCGGTCCGGCGCGATTCCCGGTAGGCCTGCTTCAGCCCCTCCCAGGCATTTTTGCCCCGGCGGGAGACGATCAGCCTCGCCTGCCGGGCCACATGATCCGCCTGTCTCGCCAGTTCCGGTTCGGTCGGCTCCGGGCCTTCCTCTTTCCTGTACTTCCAGCGCAAGGCCGATTTTGCCAGACCGATCTCGGCGCGGCGCACTGCGTCCCTCAAACCTTTCTTGAGTTCCTGGTCCATGGCTCCCGGGGGGCCCTTTCACCCTAATCAAAGGGAGCGCAACGGGCATGGGCCGCTACTTGCCTCCCCGCTCCACCCGAGCGGACAGGCCGAGACTTTTGAAAAACATCCACTCTCGTCAGACTTTCCGCCTTTGCTTGCGCCATGGGGGATAGGCGGCCACTCCCCGCCCTTGCGGGATTTGTAGGACCTTCGGGCTTTATTCGTCCCAACCAGTCAATGCCTGGGTCCGTCTCCTGCCGGGCATCCCGGAGCCTGCCTGTCGCTCCCTCGCCGGCGGTACCTGTTCCTCGGGCTCACGGCCGGCGGTCTTTTACTTGACCTCGAACAAAAACGAACATTTTCCAAAGCTCTCAGGCTGAATTTATCCTTGCACTGGAAGATGGGAAATGATAATAATATTAGCTTATGAATTTTCTCCCGGAGCTGGTGTATTGCGCCTTGCAGGATTCCTCTCGGGCATTCCCTCTCCCCGGGTGCGGATCCCAAAAGCCCGTCGGAAACTCGCCTGAAAATATAGCAGGACGATTCCTGCAGCTCAAGAACGAAATGCATCAGGGCCGGCGGGAGAGATTCTTGAGGAAACGGAAACCGGGCTGTTCCTCTGCCGTGGGCCTTCTTGCCCGGTTTCGCGAGTACACATGCCCGGAGCGTCGCCCCGGTGCGCGCCCCCCGATCTTTCCAGGGCGTGACCCTTTCCGGGCAGAGGAAAAAACCGTGGCGAGGGGCCTCCTGGGCAGGGCCCCCGGAAACAAGGAGGATTTGGATGGTTGCGATCAATATGAAGGAGCTTCTGGAAGCGGGCGTTCATTTCGGTCATCAGACCCGGCGATGGAACCCCAAGATGAAACCTTACATCTTCGGGGCCAGGAACGGGATTCACATCATCGACCTGCAGAAGACGGTCAAGTTGTTCAAGACGGCATATGAATTCATCGTGCGGATCGTCTCAGAAGGGTATTCCGTCCTCTTCGTGGGGACCAAGAAACAGGGGCAGGATTCCATCGTAGAAGAGGCGGAACGATGCGGCATGTTTTACATGGTCAACCGGTGGCTCGGCGGGACGCTCACCAACTTTCAGACGATCCGCCGCAGTGTGGCCCGCCTCAAGGAGCTGGAGGCCATGAAGCGGGACGGCTCCATCACACGTTATACCAAGAAAGAAATCCTGAAAATGGAAAAGGAGATGCAGAAGCTCGAAAAGGTCCTGGGAGGAATCAAGGACATGGACGAGCTGCCGGGGGCCGTTTTCGTTGTGGACCCGAGACGGGAGAGCATCGCGGTAAAGGAGGCCCGGAAACTGGGAATCCCTGTTATCGCCATTGCGGATTCGAACTGCGATCCTGATGAAATAGATTTCATCATCCCCGGAAACGACGATGCCATCCGGGCCATCCGCCTGTTCTGCTCCAAGGTGGCGGATGCCTGCATAGAGGGTCATAACCTCGCCGAGGAAAGGCTGAGAGCGGAAGCCGAACGTCGCAAGGAGGAAGCGGAAGCTGAGGCGGAAGAAGTCCAGGCCAGGGCCCAGGAGGAGGGTGAAGGACCCGAGGTAATCGTGATCCCCAAGAAGGAGCAACCCCCGGCGGAGGGAGAACGGGAGGCTGCGAAACCCGCCGCCGAGTGATGGACGCCGGGGGGCGCGCCCCGAACCCGCGAACCACATCTCATCAAGCAGGGAGGAACTGGGAAATTGGCACCTTCAATGGAATTGATCAAGGAGTTGAGAGAAAAGACCGGCGTGGGCATCATGGACTGCAAGAAGGCCCTCGCCGAAAACAACGACGACATCGAAAAGGCGATCGAATACCTTAGAAAGAAAGGAATCGCCACGGCCAAGAAGCGGGGCGGCAGGACCACATCCCAGGGCCAGATCCAGTCCTACATCCACGCGGGGGGCAAGATCGGGGTGCTGGTGGAGGTCAACTGCGAAACGGACTTCACCGGCAAGACCGATGACTTCACCACCTTTGTAAAGGACCTGGCCATGCAGGTGGCCGCCACCAATCCCATCGCCGTCGACCGCGAAAGGCTGCCGAGGGAAGTGGTGGAAAAGGAACGGGAGATCTACGCCACCCAGGCCCGGGAGTCAGGGAAGCCCGAAAAGGTGATCGAAAAGATCGTTGAAGGGAAGCTGAGAAAGTTCTATTCGGAAGTGTGTCTCATGGAACAGCCTTTTGTGAAGAACCCGGATCTTACGATCCAGGACATTCTCAACGAATTGATCGCCAAAACGGGGGAAAACATCGTTATAGGCCGTTTCGTCCGTTACCAGCTCGGGGCTTACGAGGATTGATGCCGAGAGCCGAAGGCATGGGAAAAGAGCAGCGCCATCCACGATTCGAGCGGGTCCTGCTCAAGTTGAGCGGGGAAGCCTTGATGGGCGAAAGGCCTTACGGGATTGACCCGGCGATGCTGGACCGAGTGGCATCGGAGATAGCCTCGGTCAGCGCCGCAGGAACGGCGGTGGCCGTGGTCATCGGTGGGGGCAATATCTTCAGGGGCCTTCAGTCTGCGGCATTCGGGATGGAACGAGTCCCCGCCGACCACATGGGCATGCTGGCCACCGTGCTCAATGCATTGGCCCTTGCGGAGGCCCTCAGGCGCATGGATACGGACGCATGCGTCATGACGGCGATCCACATGGATCAAATAGCCGAACCTTATGCCAGACGGAGGGCCGTGGAACATCTCGCACGCGGTCGTGTGGTGGTGATGGGAGGGGGTACGGGAAATCCCTTCTTCACCACGGATACCGCTGCCGCGCTGCGCGCCATGGAACTGGACGCGCAAGTGCTCTTGAAGGCAACCAAGGTGGACGGTGTTTACGACGCGGACCCGGAACAAAACCCCGAGGCCAAACCGTTCGACCGCCTCACCTACGGCGAGGTCTTGGATCGGAGGCTGGCGGTCATGGACCTCACGGCGGTGTCTCTGGCCATGGGAGGAAACTTGCCGATCATTGTTTTCAATCTCCGCAAAAGCGGCAATGTGCGCAGGGTCGTGTTGGGAGAACGTGTGGGAACCGTCATCGGAGGAGAAGGCTGATGAAAGACGAAATCATGTCCGAGGCGCGAGAGAAGATGACTCGAACCACCGAGGCCCTTGACAGGGAGTTCAAGAGGATTCGAACGGGACGGGCCACGACGGCCCTGCTGGACGGCATCAAGGTGGACTGCTATGAGACACAGATGCCCCTGGAACAGGTGGCTTCCATATCGGTACCGGAAAGCCGGCTGATCGTCATCCAGCCGTGGGATCAATCCATCATCGGAGCCATCGAAAAAAGCATCCTCAAGTCCGAACTGGGACTCACGCCCATGAACGACGGCAAAATCATTCGGATCTCCATCCCGCCGCTGACAGAGGAACGAAGAAAGGAACTGGCGAAGCTCGCCAGAAAGATGGCCGAGGAGAGTAAGATATCGATCCGAAACCACCGTCGGGAAGCGAATGAGATGTTCAAGGATCTCAAGAACGAGAAGGAGATATCAGAGGACGACTTTTACAAGTACCAGGAGGAGGTCCAGAAACTTACCGACGATTTCATAAAGAAAATCGACGAAATAACAGCAAAAAAAGAAAAAGAAATCATGGAGTTCTGACCCCCCCTTCCCTACCCCCGGGACTTTGAGGGTCGCCGTCCCGGGGCCCCTTCAGGGCGCATGCGGGCCGCGGACCGCCGGAATCTGCCGCCAAGCTCCGAGGCCGGACCAGTCTGCAGAGCACGGCGCGGTAAAAAGGATGAATCAAAGCAACAGGGAAAACCTGCCCCGTCATGTGGCCGTCATCATGGACGGCAACGGCAGATGGGCCAAGAACAGGGGCCTCAGGAGGGTCCAGGGCCACGAAGAAGGTGCCAGGGCCGTCCGCGAAGTGGTCAGGGCCACCCGGGAATTGGGCATCCCGTGGCTCACGCTCTATGCCTTTTCCGAAGAGAACTGGAAGCGCTCCGAGCATGAGGTCAAGGCCCTCATGAGGCTGTTGGTGCGGTTTCTGGAAAAGGAAACCGACGAGATGATGGAAAACGGCATCAGGCTCCAGGCCATTGGCAGGCTGGAAAAACTGCCGCGAAAGACCCGTAACGCGCTCAGGGAAGCCGTCCGAAAAACGGATGCAGGCAAGGAGATGGTCCTGACCCTGGCGTTGAGTTACGGAGGAAGGCAGGAGATCGCGGACGCGGTTGCCGCGATCGCCCGGGACGTGGCCCTGGGCGCACTGCAGCCGGAAAATATCACGGAGGAATCCCTGGCAGGCCGCCTGTACACAGCCGGCATGCCGGATCCCGACCTCCTGGTGCGTACCAGCGGAGAGTTTCGCATCAGCAATTTCCTCCTGTGGCAGATCGCTTACACCGAGATCTATGTCACGCCCACCCTGTGGCCCGATTTCGGGCGCGACGAGTACCTCAAGGCCATCGCGGACTACCAGAAAAGAGAGAGACGCTTCGGCGGTGCGCGGGAATGAGGCGAGGGGTTTGGAGGATCTTCATCCATGCATTTGAAGCGATGGCTAACGGCGATTGTGGCCCTGCCTTTGCTCTATTTCCTGATCGGCCCCGGGCCGAGATGGCTCTTTTACAGCGTAATTTTCATATTCTCAATGGGGGGGCTTGCTGAATTTTACAGGATGGCGGCCCCGGACCTCCCCCAGCCGGTGCGTTTCGCAAACCATCTCCTTTCCCTGGTTCTGTTCGCCGCTCTTTACTTCAGGCAGGTGCTGCTCGTTCCCCTTGTGCTCCTGCTTTGGTCCCTCGTGACCTTGACCTTTTTTCTTTTCGTGCGTCCGGGTCCGGATGCCCGGGGGACCGGAGAAATGGGCAAAGGGGTGCTGGGTCCCCTTTACGTGACCGTCCCCCTGTCCCTTTTCCTGCTCATCGACATGCAGCCAGGCGGGAAGACGTGGATCTTCTTCCTCCTGTGCGTCATTTTCGCGGGGGACAGCGGCGCCTTTTACGCGGGAAAACTCTTCGGTTCCCGGAAGCTTTACGAGGCGGTAAGTCCGGCCAAGACGTGGGAAGGTGCCCTGGGCGGGCTTTTTTGCAGCATCGTGGTGGCCTACGGTTTTCATCGCCTCATCCCCATGCGTTGCCCGGTGGGTCACGCCCTTGTCCTGGGAGGCCTCCTCTGTATAGCCGGACAGGTGGGGGACCTGGCCGAATCCATGCTGAAGAGAAACCACGGGATCAAGGATTCAAGCGGTATGCTCCCGGGACACGGGGGCATCCTGGATAGGATAGATGGTGTTCTGTTTGCCATCCCGCTCCTGTACGGATATCTCCTGTACACCATGGCTTGAACCCGGAAACTCCGGCGGACGGCCCTGTGGAGGGTCCATGGCCGGCCGGCAGGAGGTTTTGACGTCTCCATGAAACGAATATCGCTCCTCGGATCAACGGGATCGATCGGCGTGAACGTCCTGAATGTGGTGAACGCACATCCGGACAGATACAGGATCGTGGCCCTGGGGGCGGGAGGGAATCTGGATCTTCTGGAGGAGCAGATTCACAGCTTTCATCCGCGTGCCGTGGCCGTCAGAGAGGAGAGTGCGGCGCGCAGGCTCAAAGAGCGCCTTACGGGTCCCGATAAACCGCAGGTTTTCTTCGCCACGGAAGGTCTTGTCCGTCTTGCCACATATCCGGAAGCCGATACGGTGGTCTCAGCCATTACGGGGGCGGCAGGGCTGGTCCCCACCCATGCAGCCGTTTCCAGCGGCCGGCACGTGGCCCTGGCCAACAAGGAAACCATGGTCCTGGCCGGCCCGCTGATCATGGAGGAGGCCCGGAGAAGGGACGTCAGCGTTCTTCCCATAGACAGCGAACACAGCGCGGTCCTTCAATCCCTCCAGGGGCACGCCCGGGAAGACGTCAAGCGGGTCATTCTCACCGCTTCGGGCGGGCCCTTCCGTGAAATGCCGCTGGAGGAAATGAAGCGGATCACTCCCGACCAGGCGTTGCGCCATCCCAACTGGAGCATGGGACCGAAGGTGACCATCGATTCGGCCACACTCATGAACAAGGGACTCGAAGCCATCGAGGCCAGATGGTTCTTCGGCCTCCGAATGGAGCAGATCTCGGTCCTGGTGCACCCCCAGAGCATCGTCCATTCCATGGTGGAATACATCGACGGATCCATCATCGCCCAGCTGGGAGTGCCGGACATGATGACCCCCATTTCCTATGCACTGTCCTACCCCAGGCACCTGGAAACCCCATTGCCGCCCCTGGATCTGGAAACGGTGGGGACCTTGAGTTTCGAAAAGCCCGACCAAGATCGCTTCCCATGCCTCGGCCTGGCCTGGGAGGCCGCTCGCATCGGCGGAACCATGCCCACGGTGCTCAACGGCGCCAACGAAATCGCCGTGGCTTCTTTCCTGGAAGGCAGGATCGGATTTCAAGACATCCCTCGCCTCATCGAAAAGACCATGGCCAGGCATGAACCCACTCCGGCGAATGACATCGAGGCCATCATGGAAGCGGATGCCTGGGCCCGATCCACGGCGCGGGAAATCCTTGCAGGCCCTGCCCGGCGATGACGGTGTTTGATCCGCGGGGTATCTCGTTGTATAATTACCGGGAATGAGATTGCGAGGCCGCCGTGGGCGGGAGACGGCGCGAATACCGTGGCGGGGCTTGCCCCGCCGATCAGACTTACCACGGTGTCGAAAAACGTGGCGAGCGACTACCGGGGAAGCTCAAATGAGGAGTCTCCAGGGGAGAGAAGTATTTTGAGGCCGATCTTAACGCAGTTTCCATAATCGCAGTGGTTCTTCAACAGCCTGCTGAGGATTTATAGACCCATGAACCTTTTCTTATACTACGTCCTGCCTTTTGTCCTGGTCCTGGGCGTCCTGATCTTTTTTCATGAACTGGGGCATTTCCTTGTGGCCAAATTTTTCGGCGTCAAGGTGCTCAAGTTCTCCCTCGGTTTCGGATCCAAAGTGATAGGACGAAAGGTGGGTGAAACCGAATATCTCATCTCCATGATCCCCTTGGGGGGTTACGTCAAGATGCTGGGCGAAGGAGACGAGGAGGAGCCTTTGCCCGTTGAGGAGGAGGCCCGCTCTTTCGCCAACCAGCACGTTTTCAAGCGCATCGCCATTGTCTCGGCCGGTCCGCTGTTCAATTTTCTCCTGGCATTTTTCCTTTTTGCACTCGTTTTCGTGGTGACGGGCGAACAGGTGATGCAACCGGAGATCGGTCAGGTTCGGGAGGGCTCACCCGCTGAAAAGGCCGGACTCCTCAAGGGAGACCACATCATATCCGTGCAAGGAATTCCCGTGGATTCGTGGGAAGACCTCAAGACGATGGTCCGGAAGAGCGCCGGCAAGCCCTTGCGATTGACGATCTTGCGTGAGGGTCGCACCATAGAGGCCGTGGTGGTCCCCGAGATGTCAACCGTCAAGAACCTCTTCGGGGAAAGTATCCCCTCCCCTTTGATCGGGGTGGTAGCCTCCGGGGCCGTGAAGACCCTACAAATGGGCCCGTTCCAGGCCGTCGCCCGCTCCGCCGCCAAGACCTGGGAGGTCACCAGGCTCACCTTCGTGACCATCGTGAAGCTCCTCCAGCGGGTGGTACCCCTCAAGACGGTGGGGGGACCGATCCTGATCGGGCAGATGGCCGGGCAACTGGCCCGGGAGAACTTCGGCTACCTGATCCCCTTTATGGCCGTTATCAGCGTCAATCTCGCGGTCTTGAATCTGCTGCCCGTACCTGTCTTGGACGGCGGGTTCATACTTTTTCTCCTGGTGGAATTGGTCCTGGGAAAACCCCTGAGTATAAAAAAGAGGGAATTCGCTCAAAAAATCGGCCTGTTCCTACTGGTCACGCTCATGATCTTCGTGCTTTACAACGATGTGACGAGGCTCCTGGAATGAAACGATCCCTGATCCTCGCCCTGAACACCACAACCATGCAATACGGCCTGGCCCTGCTCCGGGAGGCAGGCAGCGTGGTGGCCGAAGAGATCCGGGAGGGCCGGGATCGTCGGTTCGGGGGCCTCATGCCCGTTCTCGGGAGAATGCTGGAGGAATCCCGGGCATCTCTTCAATCGCTGAAAGCCGTGGCCGTGGCGACCGGTCCGGGGAGCTTTACAGGGCTCCGGGTGGGGCTTTCAGCGGCCAAAGGACTCTGCCACGGCCTTGGCATCCCCCTGATCGGAATCTCCAGTCTAGAGGCCCTGGCGCATCAGGTGCCCTTCTCACCCGGGCCGGTATGCGCCCTAGTCGATTCCCGACGGGGCGAATTTTTCGTGGCACGATTCAGGCATACCGAAAACGGGCGTCTCCAACGGACGACGGACGACGAGTGCCTGGGCGCGGATGATCTCAGGGACAGAGCGTGGGAACCGGCCGTATGGATTGGCAATGATTACTCGAAGCAGGCCCCGATCCTGGAACAGGCCCTTGACGGGACCGCCCTCCTCGCGCCACCCCAGATGTGGCACATCAGGGCCTCCTCAGTGGGGGCACTGGCCATGGAACGCCTGCGGAAAGGGGACACGGACGATCTGGGGACCCTCAAACCCTTGTATCACCGCCCTCCCGACATTCGCCCCAACCCCTATCCCCTCAGGGGGGGGTTCGAGAAGCGACAAGGACGTTGACAAACTAGTGGGAACAGGTTAAGGGTGCGGTACCCGGGGAGGGGGACGCCCCCTGAGGATCCCTTTGAACACTGCATGAACGGCGAATCAACGATAACGGACAAAGCTCGGGAGTGCGACGTCGTGTCGCCCCCGGAGCGGAGAAATGAGACCTTGGACCGAAAGGCCATAGAGAACTGTTGGCCCCTGGCCAGGGAGGGAGTCCCTCTCGTATTGGGAGGATGCCTTCTCACCGCCGTTTGCGCCTACACCCGGATGCCTTGGCTTGCCCTCGTCATTGGACTGCTGACCGCCTTTACCGCCCTCTTTTTCAGGGATCCTGACCGACGGAGCGATGCGCCGTCCCATGCCGTGCTCACACCGGCCGACGGCAGGGTCATCCGGGTGCGGCACCTGTCGGAACAGGAAAGTCCGCTGAACGGACCAGCCACCCAGATCAGCATCTTCATGTCGATATTTAACGTGCACGTGAACCGCATACCGACCTCGGGCGTCATCGAGGCGGTCCGTCACCGGCGGGGCAAGTTCTTTTCAGCCCACCTGGACAGGGCATCGATCCAGAACGAGCAAAACGCCCTCACCCTCCGCACGGCGGACGACAAAGAGATCGTGTTCGTCCAGGTGGCGGGCCTCATCGCCCGGCGTATCGCGTGCTGGGTCAGACAGGGAGATAGTGTGATCCGCGGGCAAAGATTCGGGCTGATTCGATTCGGCTCCCGGCTGGACGTCTATCTCCCTGCCGAATACCGGGTCACGGCCCGACCGGGACAAAAAGTAAAGGCTGGAATCAGTGTGGTGGGGTATCTATCATGAGAAACAGGCGTAAGCGACGGCCCAGGAAGCGAAGCGGAAAGCGGGGGATCTACATCCTTCCCAACCTCTTCACCTCGGCAAGTCTTTTCAGCGGCTTTTTCGCAATCATCGCCGGGATCCAGGGAAGATACGAGTCCGCCGCAGCGGCCATCTTGGTGTCCTGCCTCTTTGACGCCCTGGACGGCAAGATCGCCCGTTACACGGGCACCACCAGCCAGTTCGGTACGGAATACGATTCCCTGTCTGACCTGGTGGCATTCGGTGTGGCGCCCGGCATACTGGCCTTTCAGTGGGCCCTTTCACCTTTCGGGCGGCTGGGGTGGCTGGCCTCTTTCATGTATGTCATCTGCGGTGCCCTGCGCCTGGCCCGGTTCAATGTGCAAAAGGACACGGTGGAACCCAAGTATTTCAAGGGGCTCCCGATCCCTGCGGCGGCGAGTTTCATCGCCACGCTCACCCTGTTTTCCATGGCGGTCGGAGGGCTCGCCGACACGAGACACATCCTGATCATCGTCCTCATATACGCCTTGTCCTTTCTCATGGTGAGCACCGTTTATTATCCGAGTTTCAAGGAACTGGAACTGAGAAAGGCGAAACCGTTCAACGTGCTCGTCGCCGTCATCCTGATTTTTATAGTCGTGGCATACAAGCCGCGGATCATGCTCTTTTTTATCGTCGTAACCTATGTGCTTTCGGGCCCCGTCCTCACCCTGATCAGGCGCAGGAGGCGGGCGAAGGAGACAGAGGCACCCCGCAGCCCGGGGTTGACCGTTCCGGGGGAAAGGCAGGAGGCCACAAAACAACGCGTGTCTCCCTGAAACCCATGCGAATCACCGGGGGCCGGGCCCGAGGCCGGATTCTGGCCTCGCCGAAGGGCCGACGCATCAGACCAACCGCCGATCTCGTCAGGGAGGCGGTGTTCAACATCCTGGGGCACGACCTCGAGGGATACCGCGTGCTGGATCTTTTCGCCGGAACCGGGGCACTGGGCATGGAGGCGCTGAGCAGGAATGCCGCCTTCGCGGTGTTTGTGGACGCCTCTCCCGGTTCACTCGCCATCGTCCGAAGGAATCTTCGGTCGTGCGGGTTCGAGGGGTCAGGCGCGGCGATCAGGCGGGACCTGCGCAGGGGGATTCCTCGAAATCACCGCCTCTTCCGGGAACCCTTTGACCTGGTGTTCCTGGATCCCCCTTACGGGAAGGGCTTGATCCCGCCGCTCCTTGAGGAAATGCCGGACAAAGGGATCGTGGAGGCCGGGTCGCGTATCGTGGTGGAATCGGCCCGTTCCGAACGGCTTCCGGAAGGCACCGCGTGCCTGACCTTGCTCGATCGACGAATCTATGGTGACACCCAGGTCGCCTTTTACTGCAGAGAGGTGTAAAATTGAGCGCTGAAACAGCCATTTATCCCGGAACCTTTGACCCAATCACCAACGGACACCTGAGCATCGTAAAACGAGCACTCACGATCTTCGACCGAATCGTGGTGGCCATCCTGGACAACCCTCAGAAGGCCCCCCTGTTCACGCTGGAGGAACGCATTTTCATGATAAAGGAGGCCATGGAGGGCCTTCACAATGTGGAAGTGGACACCTTCAACGGTCTGCTGGTGGATTATGCAGTGGCCAAAGAGGTCAACGTCATCATCCGCGGTCTGCGGGCCATGTCCGACTTCGAGTACGAGTTCCAGATGGCACTGATGAACAGGAAACTCAATCGGGAGGTACAGACGCTTTTCCTCGTGACCGACTACAAGTGGTTTTACACGAGTTCCACCATCATCAAGGAGGCGGCAAGCTTCGGGGGAGAGGTGGCGGATCTCGTCCCGAAGATCGTGGACCTGAAATTGAAGGAGAAGTTCGGCGCCGCAAAAAATGCTTGACACGGCCCGAGCCATAAGCCATATTACTTACTCAAAAAATCCAGCTTCACCCCCGTCGGCCGCCGCTCCGGGGACCAGATGAGGAGGATCTGACGTGGCCTTGACGAAAGAGAAGACCGTCAACAGCGTTTATCATCAGGTGGGTTTGAGCAAGAGCCAGTCCAGGACAGTGGTGGAAACCCTGTTCGAAATCATCAAGAGCACCCTGGAAAAAGGCGAGGATCTGCTGATCAGTGGTTTCGGAAAGTTCGTGGTGAAGGAAAAGGCGGCGAGACGCGGTAGAAATCCTCAAACCACGGAAGACCTGCAGTTGAGAGCCCGTCGGGTGGTGGTCTTCAAGACCTCCGGAGTGTTGCGGAACAAGATCAACGGCGGTTCATAGGCGAACCACGAAGGCCTCCTCGAAGCCCATGTCTTCAAGTCTCTTTTCGATTTCGCGGGCCCTGCGCACTTGCCCCGAGCGGAAAACCCGAACCCTGTAAAGAATCTTCCCGTCGTTATCCCGGAACTCGGACACCTCCACGTCGTCGAACAGCACTGTCAGCCTGTCGGCCACGCGCAGTGCATTCTCCCTGTCACGAAAGGCGCCTACCTGCACCGCGAAACTTCCCCGTGTCAGGTCTTCCACCCGCACCACCGGACGCACCCCGTGCCCGGTCCGGAGTTTGCCGACTTCTTTTCCCAGCGCCACGACGCGGACCGGCGCCGTCCCGGGTCCCACCAGACCGATGGCCTTTGCCGCCGCGTAGGACAGGTCGATCACCCGCCCCTTTACGAAAGGACCCCTATCATTGATGCGAACCACGATCTTTTTCCCGTTCCGCAGGTTGGTCACCAGCACGTGGGTGCCCAAAGGGAGGATCTTGTGCGCGGCGCTCTTCCGGTACATATCGAAGATCTCGCCGCTGGCCGTCCTCCTGCCGTGGAACTTTTTCCCGTACCAGGAGGCAATGCCCGTCTCCCGGAATCCCTGGGCCTCAGGGAGCGGATAGTAGGTCTCGCCGTTGACCACGTAGGGCTCGAAGGATTTCCCTTTCCTCCCTTCCGGCAGGAGTAGCAGTTTCCTCGAGGGCGTCCGGGGTCCCCCGACGTAATGGGTTCTTGCTGCGCATCCGCTCAGGAGCACCACGGAAATAAGAAGAACCCACGGAATTCTCTTAAGAAAACGTCCTTGTCTCACGCTCATGGCGCTGTTTCCCATGCCACCCCGGATGGACCGTAACCTATGTGCCCAGGGCAATGGAAAGAGCCGTTGTCAATCGTGTGACATCCCGGCTCGCCTGCCGCAACCTCGAGATGAGCAGTCTGGAGATCTCCAGAAGCACCTTCACTCCCATGGCGGGCTCTTCCTCCATGAGGCGCAGGAAGTCGTCCCGCTTGATCTCCAGGAGCCTGCAGTCCTTCACCGCGGTGATTGTGGCCGAGCGCGTCTCCCGGCCGATGAGGGCCATCTCCCCGAAGACCTCGTGATCTTCGGGCCGGTACCGGCTGAGAATTTTTTCCGCCTCCCGAAAATCCCCCTCACCGAACTTCATGGTGAGGGTCTTACTCACCTCGACCTCCCCCTCGAGAACCAGGTACATGGTGTCGCCTTCCTCGCCCTCCTTCATAATGAGTTCTCCCCCGGCGAAGTTGCGCTCGGCCGTGATCCGCAGCATGCGCGCCACTTCTTCCTCATCCAGAACACGGAAGATCGGGATCTTTCTCAGTTCCTCGGGATTCATACCACCCCTCACGGAGCACCGCCCACCAGTCTTTCCACGATTCCCCCTTCGGTGGGACGTTCCCGGGACAGAACCAGGATCCAGTCGTGTGCCGTCAGCTCGTAATCATCGGGCGGATTCAGTTGAACCGTAGCCCGTCTTCGATCGCCGAAAAATTCCTTGCCCGATTCGGCGAATTTCTTTTTGATGAATTCGTCAACCGCCGAGTAACCTTCCGACAGGATGTCCTCCAACCCGATGCCTCTTTCCTCACGCAGCACGGCCAGGAGCAGTCCCCCGGTACGTTCCCGAATGTGGGAGGCCAGGTCCCGCACGGGCTTTCCCGTATAGCGCGCAGGCACCCTGACGCGCCACAGCCGGTTTTCGTCCTCATCGTTTGCCAGCATGCGAAGGGCCTCGGTCATGCCGGGGTCTGTGGCCGCCTTGGCCAGCAGGGAGCCGGAAGACTGGCCGCGCACGATGATCTCGTCCACATGAGCACGGTTGAGATGCTCTCGGTTTTCCGGGTGAAGGAGTTCGGCGCAGGTGCGTACCTTGGAGGCCATGGCCTTGATGGCCAGGGTACCGAAGATCGTTCTTTCATCCGCCTTTTCCAGCGTATGACCGCCCGATGTGTCGGCCAGGACGATGGCCGCCTTCGCCCGCGACAGATTGGCCCTGGCCAGGACATCTTCCTTGACGAAATTCCCGCGCACGAAACGCACCCGGTGCTCGCGATATCTGTACTGGATCGTGTGAATATCGTCGCGGTCCAGTTCGTTTACCAGGACGATCACCAGGTGGGTCCCGCGGGCGCGTGCCAGGATTCCGTCGATGACCTGGAAACCGTTCTCGTTCCATCCGCACACAAGGATATGATCCTTGTCCTTGATTCTTTCCAAGCCCTTGCCCTCCCGGATCTTGCGCTCCACGAACACCGAGGCCACCGAGGCGGTGATGATGGAGAGGAGGGCCGGGCCGCTCAAGATGATCAACAGCCCGGCGATCTTTCCCAGGGTGGAGGTGGGGACCACGTCGCCGTATCCCACGGTGGTGATGGTCACCACGGCCCACCAAAGGGCGTCGAACAGCCCGCTGGGCCCCTTGCTGACGTAATAGCGATCCGCGAAGAACAGCGCCACTGCCCCGAAGAGGACCAGCGCCAGGGTAAAGGCCAGGATCCGGAAAACCTTCTCGTTCTTGAGAAGGTAAAAGAACTCCTTTACCGTACCGAAAATCCCCCCGGCACCCGCACCGTCACGCCAAGCACCCATGGATCATCCTTCCCCCGATCCGTCTCGTCTCGAAAATGTCGCTGCGGAACCCGGCCGCGGGCTAATCTCCCCTGAATATATCCCGGCCCGCCACCAGCCGCATGATCTGGTTGGTCCCGGTGTAGAGCTGAATCAATTTGGCATCGCGCATCATTCTCTCCACCGGGAAGTCCTTCATATAGCCGTATCCTCCCAGGACCTGCACCGCATCGGTGGTAACCTTCATGGCCGTGTCCGAAGCCACGAACTTGGCCATGGCGCAGAAACGTGTGATCTGCCGCTTTTTCCCCTCGTCCAGCAGCCGCGCAGCCCGGTAGGTGAGCATGCGCGCGGCCTCCGTGTAGGCCACCATGTCAGCCACCATGAACTGGATCGCCTGGAGCGAGGCGATGGGGCCGCCGAACTGGACCCGCTCCCTGGCGTAACCCACGGCTTCATCCACGGCACCCTGGGCCAACCCCACCGCCTGTGAGGCCGCAAACAGGCGGCTGCCGTCAAGGGTTTCCATCATGTTGGCAAATCCCTCGCCTTCCTCGCCCACACGGTTTTGCACGGGCACGGCCAGTGCTTCGAAAATCAACTCCGAGTTCACGGAGCCCCGCATGCCCATCTTGTCCTCGTTCTTCCCGTAGGCCAGCCCCGCGCTTCCCTTCTCCACCACGAAGGCGCTCATTCCCTTGGCCTTGCGGGCCGGATTCGTGTATGCGAACACCGTGATCACGTCTGCGATGCTCCCATTGGTGATAAAGCATTTCCGACCGTCGAGGACGTAATGGTCACCGTTTGGAACGGCACGCGTTTTCATGGACAGGATGTCGGAACCCGCCCCCGGCTCGGTGGCCGCAAAGGCCGAAAGAGAGCCGCTCGCCAGGCGGGGCAGGTAGGTTTCCTTCAATATGTCCGACCCCCGGGAGTGGATGGGAAGGAATCCGTCGGCCTGGGCGATAAGAATGAGGGCCGCCGAAGGCGAGGCCTTGGAGATCTCCTCGATGATCATCGCGAAAAGGAGATATTCCGCACCGATACCGCCGTACTGTTCCGGAAGGAGCGGGGCCAAAAGCCCGTTTTGCGCATAGACCTCCACGATATCCCAGGGAAATTCGTCCTTGCTGTCGATTTCGGCCGCGCGGGGCGCAATACGATCCCGCACCACGTCGCGAACCGTGTTGAGGACCATCTCCTGCTCATCGTTCAACGGTATCATGAAACCGTACCTCCTGCCTCAGGAATCCATGTTGGAAAACGATATAATGAATTCGGGGCCCGAGTCAACGGCCGCCTTCTCCCCTGCAAGACGATCCAGGGGAGGTTTGGGGAGGGGGACTTCAGCGCCCGGAGCGGCCTTCTTCCTTGAGGATCTCGCGGCCGATCACGATCCGCTGGATCTGGTTGGCCCCTTCGAAGATCTGTGTCAATTTCGCGTCCCGGTAATGCCGTTCCACGGGGTAATCCTTGCAGTAACCGTACCCCCCGAGGATCTGGACCGCGTCGGAAGCCACACGCACGGCGGTGTCGCTGCAGAAACACTTGGCCATGGAGGCAAGCTTCGTATTCTTTCGCCCCCGGTCGTTGTCCCTGGCGGCGCGCCATATGAGACCCCGTCCCGCCTCTATGGAGGTCCACG
Organism: Deltaproteobacteria bacterium; assembly: GCA_019307945.1. GTDB lineage: Bacteria > Desulfobacterota > DSM-4660 > Desulfatiglandales > Desulfatiglandaceae > B17-G16. Next base: position 64,044 of record JAFDIS010000003.1, read on the forward strand.
CGTCAGCCACCATAAAGCGAATCGCCTGGTGATCCACGAGCCTCTTGTTGAATGTGCGTCTTTCCACGGCATAGCGGAGCGCGGCGTCGGCAGCGGCCTCTGCGATCCCGAGGGCCAGGGCCGCCACGCCCGGCCGCGTGGCGTCGAAATCCCGCATGGCGATCTCAAAACCCTTTCCCTCTTCTCCCACGAGGCAGTGGGAGGGCAGGAACACCTCCTCCAGGAAGACCTGCTGCGTATTGCTTCCGCGGAAACCCAGTTTGTCCTCCGCCTTGCCGCGCACCACGCCTTCGGTTTCCATTTCCAGGACAAAAAAACTGAGCCCCCCATCATCCGTTCGGCACAACACGGAGGCCAGGGAGCATACACCTCCGTTGGAAACGAAATTCTTGGTCCCATCCAAGACGTAACCGCCTTCGACGCTTCGGGCGCGGGATCTCAGAGCGGCCACGTCGGAGCCCGCCTCGGGTTCCGTGACCATATAGCCGATCAATTCCCGACCTTCCGAAAGCCTCGGGAAAAATTTCTCCTGCTGCTCCCGGCTCCCGGCCTCCACCAGAGGAAAGAGGCCCGCGGTCTGGATGATCAGGTTGAGCGCCGTCGAAGCACAGGCGCGCGCCACCTCCTCGATACAAAGACAGAACATGAGACAGCGGTCCTGTTCCAGGCCCCCGTAGGCGGGCGGCAGGAAGATCTGCAAAAGTCCCACCTCGAACAACATATCCGCCATATCGGTCCGAAAAACGCCCTCCCTGTCGATCCGGGCGGCCGCCGGAGCGATGACCTCCCTGCTCATGCGGCGCACGCTTTCAAGCATGAGCATCTGAGAAGAATTCAGTTCCCACATTGTCCCTTACAACCTCCCTCCCTCTCCGAGACTCATCTCGGCCGCGATCCGTTTGACCCACGCCCCGTAAGTCTCCTCGCGCCCCTCTTCACGTATCCTGAAGGCCGGACAAGCCAGGGCGATACAGGCCGAAACCCTGCCGTCCCCGTCAAAAACCGGGGCGGCCACCCGCGCCACCCCCTCCCTCATCTCCTCCACGTCCACGGCAAAACCGCTCGCCCGGACACGCTCCAATTCCTTTTCCAGGTCCTCCATACTCTGGATGGTCTTGGGGGTGAGCCGCGCCAGGCCCAGCCGCGCCAACACCAGGCGCATCTTCTCCGCATTCATGTGGGCCAGATAGACCTTCCCCGGAGCGGTGGCGTGAAAGTAGGGCATGGCGCTTCCCGGGTGCGAGTAAAGATACACGGCATTGGGCCCCGTCACCTGGTCCATGAGCACAAGCTGGTCGCGGATTCTCACGTCAAGCTCCGACGTCTCTCCGGTGGCCTCCGAAAGCCGTCTCAGGTAGACCCTCGCATTGGAGCGAAAGTGACTCCCGCCAAGAACGATGCTGCCCATGTACATGAACCGAAACCCCAGGCGATACGTGTGCCTCTTGCGATCGAAGATGACGTATCCCCGAGCCTCGAGCACCTTCATGATTCGCCAGAGGGAGGCCATGGGGATGTTCAGGGCATCGACCAGCTCCTGCAGGCCCATCTCGTAAGGATCCTCTGCCAGGGCCTCCATGACCATCAGCCCCCGCTCCAGCGCGGGGGCCTTGGCCAAGGATTTATTTTTCATATTTGAAACATTTTGTTTCATAAAAGATATTTTACGACTATTCCTTGCACGTGTCAAGGAGAAAACAGGTATCACTTCGACCGCTTCCCGCCTCTGTCCGGGCCCCTGGAGGAAGACCGATTTTCCTTGACACCCCCCGGCGTTTCTTCTAGATTCTGCATTGTAATCATATTGTAACTACAATGTAGTCATTCCAATCAATGACCCAACCGTCCTTGGGGGAGGCTGAAAGGGGGGAGACGGCATGAGACTCCAAGACAAGGTGGCCCTGGTGACGGGCAGCAGCCGCGGCATCGGAAGGGCCGTTGCCCTGGGTTTTGCCAGGGAAGGGGCCAAGGTGGTCGTCAACTATTCTTCCAGCGAAAACGCCGCCCAGGAGGTGGTGAAGGAAGTCCGGGCCATGGGATCGGAGGCCATCGCCGTCAAGGCGGACGTGGCCCGAAAGAACGAAGTGGAAGCCATGTTCGCCGCGGCCTCCGACACCTTCGGACGTTTGGACATCCTGGTGAACAACGCAGGATTCACCAGGCCGGCCATGATGGTCAAGATGACCGAGGAACAGTGGGACCAGGTGCTGGACATCCACCTGAAGGGGGCTTTCCTCTGTTCACAGGCCGCGGCCTTGATCATGAAGCAGCAGAACAGCGGAAAGATCATAAACGTCACCTCCGTGGCCGGGATCCACGGCACCGTAGGACAGGTCAATTACAGCGCCGCCAAGGGCGGCATAATCAGCTTGACAAAATCCATAGCACGGGAGACGGCCCGCTACGGCGTGTGCGCAAACGTCATCAGTATAGGGATCCTGGCTCTCGGCATGTCGGAGAAAATCACATCGGACGAAAAGTTCAAAGAGATCTATATGAACCGAATCCTGCTCAAGAGGTTCGGCAGCGCGGAGGACGTGGTGCCCTCCTTCGTTTTCCTGGCCTGCGATGAGAGCAATTACATCACCGGTCAGCTCCTGTGCGTGGACGGGGGCTACGGGATGATCTGACTTTTGCGTCAGGTTCCCGGGGCCGCGGCAGCGCCGCGGCGTTTATCTGTCTTTCAAACTTCACAAAACCGCACTTGAATCAAGGAGTGTCATCATGTCAGGCCTACCGGAAAGTATCAAGACATGGCAAATGGTGGAACCCGGAGGAAAGGACCGGGAGACGGGCGAATCGCGACCCGGCAAGTTGGAACTCAAAGAGATCCCCGTACCGGAACTGGGTCCCGATGAGGTGCTCGTGGAGGTGGCCGGCTGCGGGGTGTGCCACACGGACCTCGGGTATTTTTTCGACGGGGTACCTACGGTATCCAAACCGCCCCTGACCCTGGGTCATGAGATCTCAGGGACCGTGGTGGCCGGAAACTCCTCATGGATCGGCAAGGAAGTCCTCATACCCGCTGTGATGCCTTGCCGGCGGTGCCTCTTGTGCAAGACCAGACGAGGCAACCGATGTCTGGATCAGAAGATGCCCGGAAACAGCCTGGGGATATACGGCGGTTTTGCCAGCCACATCCCCGTCCCGGCCATTGATCTTTGCGAAATCAAGAACCGTGGCGATATTCCCCTGGAAAATCTGGCCGTGGTGGCCGACGCAGCCACGACCCCTTTCCAGGCCACCCGGAGGGCCTCACTGGAGCCGGGGGACAACGTAATCGTCATCGGCGTGGGCGGCGTGGGGCAGTACATGGTCCAGGAGGCCAAGGCCCTGGGGGCCGGCACCGTCGTTGCCGTGGATATCGTGGAGGACAGGCTCCGGAAAATGCTCTCGTACGGCGCCGACTTCGTCATCAACGCCACGGGAAAGTCTCCCAAGGAGATTTCCGGGCAACTCAAAGAGATCCGCAAGGCCAACGGCCTGCCGGGTTTCGGATGGAAGATCTTCGAAGTCACCGGAACCAGGCCGGGGCAGGAACTGGGATTGGCCCTGCTCAGCTTCACATCCAAGCTCATCATCGTGGGTTTCGGGCTCCAAAAAGTGGAGTACAGCATCAGCAGGCTGATGGCTTTCGACGCGGAGATCATCGGGACATGGGGTTGCCTGCCCGAGTATTACCCTCAGGTCCTCCAGATGGTGCTCTCAGGGCGTGTGGCGCTGGAACCCTTTGTGCAGACCCGCCCCATGAGCACCATCGAAGAGACCTTCCACGAGGCGCACGAACGGCCCCCGGAAAAACGGATCGTTTTGACTCCCGATTTCTAGGGACCCGGGACGACTCGGAAGGTCGGAGCGAAAAGGAGGCTTCCCAGGGGAGGGAAAACATTGCCCCCTTCCTTTCCCGACACAAGGGGGGCGAGAGGTCCGGGAGACCGCCCGGCCCCCTTTCCTGCGGACCTCGCCGGATAGGAACCCTTTTTGAACAAAGGAGATGGAAGCGATGGCTTTGGAATGGATGCCCAGGGACGACTCATATAAGGATCATCTTGTCCACTCGGATGCCCACTGGGGCACGGACGAAGACGCACCCTGCGTGGTCTTTGAAAAACGCCCGCTGAAAGACCCGGAAGGAAACGTGGTGGAAGGGCTCTACGTGGCATGGGTTCGCTTGAACAACCCGCGTCAGTACAATTCGTACACCACGGAGATGGTCAAGGGGGTGATCGCGGGATTCCAGAATGCCTCCGTGGATCGAACCGTGGTGGCGGTGGTCTTCACAGGCACGGGGCCTTTTGCCTTTTGCACGGGCGGAAACACAAAAGAATACTCTGAGTACTACAGCCTGCGTTGCGACGAGTACGGCCAGTACATGGAACTTTTCAACAACATGGTGGACACCATCCTGATGTGCAAGAAACCCACCATCTGCCGCGTCAACGGCATGCGCGTGGCGGGCGGGCAGGAGATCGGCATGGCCTGCGATCTGGCCGTCTCATCGGACCTGGCCATTTTCGGTCAGGCGGGTCCGAGGCACGGTTCGGCCCCGGACGGCGGCTCTTCCGATTTCCTCCCCTGGTTTCTGAGCATTGAAGATGCCATGTGGAACTGCGTCTCCTGCGAAATGTGGTCCGCTTACAAGATGAAGGCAAAGGCACTGATCAGCAAGGTCGTACCGGTCCTCCGGGTGGATGGGAAATGGATCCGAAACCCCATGGTCATAACCGATCGGTACGTGGAAGACGGGGAAATCGTGTACGGTGAATTCAAAACGGGCGAGGCCCTGAAGGAGGCCCGCGCGTTCGTCAAGGAACATCAACCCAACGCCGACTTCGAGCTCCTCGACCAAGAGGTGGACAAGATCATCTGGACGTTCGCCAATCTTTTCCCGGGGTGTCTCATCAAGTCCATCGACGGGATCCGCCAGAAAAAGAAATTCTTCTGGGACATCATGAAAAACGCCAACCGGCATTGGCTTGCCGCCAATATGAGCGGGGAGGCCTTCCTGGGCTTCGGCGCTTTCAACACCAAGAAGATCACGGGACGAGACGTGATCGACTTCATCAAGTTCCGCCAGAACGTCGCCCAGGCCAAGCCCTGGACCCTTGATATGTTCGCCGAGGTGCTGGGAAAGCCCAAGGAATGATCCCCGGGGCCGGGGTCCCCGGCTCAGGCCGAAAGGGAGGAGGAAGACATGGGGCATGAATTTATCGAAACCACGATGGAAGGGGGTCTGGGGACCATCACCCTGAACCGCCCGCCGGTCAACGTGCTTCACATGGCCATGATGGAGGAAATCAACGCGGTCCTCGAATCCTGGAAAGGAAAGGAGGACCTGAAGGTCATCCTCTTCAACGCCAAGGGAAAGTGCTTTTCCGCCGGAGTGGATGTGGGAGAGCACATGGGGGACCTTGCCCCCAAGATGATCGGAATTTTTCACCGGATGTTCCGGCTAATGGACGAAGTAGGGATCCTGACCGCGGCCTCCGTTTACGGGTCCTGCCTCGGGGGCGGATGCGAACTGGCGGCCTTCTGCGATCTGGTGATCAGCGCCGACGACGCCAAATTCGGCCAGCCCGAGATCCAGGTGGGAGTCTTCCCTCCCATAGCGGCCCAGCTTTTCCCCAGGATCATGGGCCGGAAGGCGGCCATGGAACTCATCCTGTCAGGCAAGATCATATCGTCCGAGGAAGCGCTCCGCATAGGCCTGGTCAATCGGGTGGTCCCGCGGGAAGAACTTGAAGGGGCCACTTCAGAATTTCTAAAGCCGTATCTGAAACTGAGTGCGGCGGTCCTCTCGATCACCCGCAAGGCCATCTTCTCGGGCCTTCGGGACGACTTCGAGCCATCACTGGCCGTGATCGAGGAGTTATACCTCAACGAACTGATGAAGACGCACGACGCCAATGAGGGGCTGGAGGCCTTCCTGGACAAGAGAAAGCCCGTGTGGAAAAACGCATGATTCTCACCGGGGCGCGGCGGCGCTCCTCCCGTGCCCCGGTGAACACCTCACCTACCTGCGAACGTTTTCCCGAATAAAAGAGATTATCTCGGCCGTCGTGGTACCGGGTCCGAACACCTCGGCGATCCCCGCCTCCTTGAGGGCGGGGATATCCTCTTGCGGGATGATTCCTCCCCCCAGGACGAGGACGTCGTCCACGCCCTTTTCCTTGAGAAGTTCCAGGACCCTGGGGAACAGGTAGTCGTGGGCCCCGGACAGGATGCTCATGGCGATCACATCCACGTCTTCCTGGATGGCCGACTCCACGATTTGGGCCGGACTCTGCCGCAGGCCCGTGTAGATCACTTCCATGCCCGCGTCCATCAGGGCGCTGGCCACCACCTTGATTCCCCTGTCATGGCCGTCCAGGCCAGGTTTCGCCGCAAGGACCCGAATTTTTTTCTCCGTCGCCATATCAGAAGCCTCCTCTCAGGCCTGCACACTTGTTTTCCAAATACCCTTACGTTCACATCACATCGGGCGCCTCAACCCAGCGTGTTGATCTGTTGATATTCACCAAAGACGCCTCTCAAGACACCGCAGATCTCTCCCAGGGTGGCGTAGGCGCGCACCGCGGTCAAGATGTGCGGCATGATATTGTCATCGCCCGTGGCGGCACGCTCCAGATCGGCCAGCGCGGACTTCACCGCGCCCTCATCCCTGTGCTCTCTGACGCCTTTCAGCTTCTCGATCTGGGAGACGCGCACCGCCGGGTCTACCCTGAGCAGGTCCATCGGTTCCTCCTCTTCCATCTCGAACCGATTCACCCCCACCACCACGCGCTCTCCGCTTTCGATTTCGCGCTGGTACTGATAGGCGCTGTCCTGGATCTCGCGCTGAACGAAACCCTTTTCAATGGCTTCCGCCGCCCCTCCCATCTCGTCGATCTTCCTGATGTACTCATCCGCCCTGCGGTAGATCTCGGAAGTCAGGGCCTCCAGGTAATAGGAGCCTGCCAGAGGATCCACCGTATCGGTCACTCCTGTTTCGTGGGCGATCACCTGCTGGGTCCTCAGGGCTATGCGCACGGCTTCCTCGGAGGGCAGGCAATAGGCCTCGTCCATGGAGTTGGTATGCAGTGATTGGGTCCCGCCCAGCACCGCGGAGAGGGCCTGGAACGCCACGCGTACGATGTTGTTCTTGGGCTGCTGGGCCGTGAGGGTGCACCCCGCCGTCTGCGTGTGGAATCGGATCATCATGGACCTGGGATTCTTCGCCTGGAACCGCTCCTTCATGATCTCGGCCCAGAGCCTTCTGGCCGCCCGGTACTTGGCGACCTCTTCCAGGAAATCGGAATGGGCGTTGAAGAAGAAGGAAAGCCTCGGGGCGAAAGTATCCACCTCCAGACCGGCGTCAACGGCCGCCTTTACGTAGGCGATGCCGTTCGCCAGGGTAAAGGCGATCTCCTGGACAGCCGTGGATCCCGCCTCCCGGATGTGGTATCCGCTGATGCTGATTGTGTTCCACTGCGGGACCTTTTCCGAGCAATAGGAAAAAATGTCGGTGATGATCCGCATCGAGGGCTTTGGCGGAAAGATAAAGGTCCCTCTGGAGGAATATTCCTTCAGAATATCGTTCTGGATGGTACCCCGGAGCTGCTCCGACGGCACGCCCTGGTTCTCGGCCACCACGATATACATGGCCAGCAGTATGGCGGCCGGGGCGTTGATGGTCATGGAAGTGCTCACCTTGTCCAGCGGGATACCGTCGAAGAGGATCTCCATGTCCTTGAGGGAATCGATGGCCACGCCTACCTTGCCCACTTCGCCCACGGCCATTTCGTCGTCTGAATCATATCCGATCTGCGTGGGCAGGTCGAAAGCCACGGAAAGCCCCGTCTGGCCCTGGCTCAGCAAGAACTTGTAGCGCTTGTTGGACTCCTCTGCGGTGGCGAAACCCGCGTACTGACGCATGGTCCAGAATCGGCCCCGGTACATGGTGGGCTGCACGCCCCGCGTGAAAGGATATTCGCCCGGGAAACCGATTTCCTCCAGGTAATCAGCATCCTGTGTGTCAAGGATGGAATACACCCTCTTGATGGGAATTCCGGAGGCATTTACGAACGCCTCCTTTCTCTCCGGGCGCTTGGACAGGGCGCCCTCCACTTTTTCGGCCCATCGTTCGTACCTGCTCCTCACCTCCTCAAGGCTTTTTGCCTCGGCCATATCCCTCCTCCTCTCAGGGGAAGCGTTTTTCAAAAAACCGCTCCGCCCCTTCACGGCCCCGGAATATGCCCTAGCGGACAGTTCCCGCGGCCTACACAAAAAGCCTCTCCCCGGGTGATCAAGAAGAGGCTCGTTTCAAGATCGCTTCCGCCGCTCCGGGCCCCTGCCGGGGCCTGTGCAGGACCCGTCCCCGTCTTGTCAGGGAGGTGTTTTCTCCATTCCCCCGCCCCACTGCGGGACCTTGATCCGCTGGGGGCCGCTTTTCAGGGAGGGGATCAGCTTACGCCGTCCCTCATGTGTCAAAGCCGACCCGGCAAGATTTGTCACGGACCAAGAATCATTCAGCCGGTTTATCACTCGAGGATCACCAACACGGCATCGGCTTCCACCGCATCGCCTGCGCTGCACCGAACCTCCTTGACCGTGCCGCTCGCTTCCGCCACCACGGGCAATTCCATCTTCATGGCCTCCAGGATGACCACTTCGTCCCCCTCATTGACCACATCTCCAGGCTTGACCTTCACGTCCAGTATCTTACCTCCCATGGGTGCAATCACTTCGCTCACTTTGATTCCTCCTCCTGGTCTTGTTTGTGCCGCTGCCGCATAGAACTTATCCTTAATACAATCGGCGGACCGGGCCGATAAAACTTTAAGATATTTAACATTCTAATGCGGTTGGATATTTTTCATAAGGGATTCATATATCATCGAACAGACACCTTTTGTCAAGGATAATGTGAGAGCGCAAAGACGCAGCATCCCGGCCCCGGCATCGGGAACCTGATTGGGGTATGGAGGCGGGCAACAGAGCGCTTGACAGGACGCCCTAAATTCTCTAATCTTACGCAACTAGAAGTTTTTTAAATATAAAAGAGCTCAACGGCTCGGCGGGCCGATCGGACGGAAACCGCGTCTGTTAAGGAGGAAAAAGATGCCCATCTATACTTGGGTTGCCGTCACAAGGAAGGGCAAGAAGCTCAAGGGAGAACTGGAAGCCGCGGATGAAAGAATCGCCATGATGCAGTTGAGGCGGCGAAACCTCACCGTCACGAAGCTCAAGCCCAAGCCCAAGGACCTGTTCGAAAACGTCGCCTTCATGCAGCCGAAGGTGACGAGCAAGGACGTCGTGGTATTCACCAGACAGTTCTCCACCATGATTGATGCGGGGCTTCCCCTGGTCCAGGGGTTGACGATCCTGGCCGAGCAAACTGAAAACAAAACCTTCCGGCAAACCTTGAAGCAAGTCACCAAGGACGTGGAAAGCGGCGCCACCCTGGCCGAAGCCCTCAAGAAACACCCCAAGATCTTCGACAACCTTTTCGTAAACCTAGTGGCCGCGGGAGAAGTGGGCGGCATCCTGGACACAATCCTCCAGCGCCTGGCGGCCTACATCGAAAAAGCGGAAAAACTGAAAAGCCAGATCAAGAGCGCCATGACCTATCCTCTGGTGGTGGTGGTGATCGCCATCCTCGTGATCTCGGTGATCCTGATCTTCGTCATCCCGGTATTCCAGGACATGTTCAGTAGCGTCGGGTCCGCTCTGCCCGCCCCCACTCAGATGGTCGTTGCCATGAGTCGATTCGTCAAGGGCAACATACATTACCTGATCGGAGGTCTTATCCTCTTTATTTTTCTATTTCGAAGGTACCGAAACACGGAGAAGGGCAGAAAACAGACGGACGCCCTTGCCCTCAAGCTGCCTGTGTTCGGAACTCTGCTGAAGAAAGTGGCCGTCGCCCGATTCACCCGTACCCTGGGGACCATGATCAGCAGCGGCGTGCCCATCCTGGACGCCCTCGAGGTGGTGGCCCGTACCTCGGGCAACGTGGTCCTCGAGGAGGTGGTTTTCGACGTCAGAAGCAGTATTGCCGAAGGCCAGAGTATCGCCGAGCCTCTCTCGGAGACCGATATCTTCCCCAGCATGGTCACGCAGATGATTTCCGTGGGTGAGGCCACCGGTGCACTGGACACCATGCTCGAAAAGATCGCGGATTTCTATGACGACGAGGTTGATGCGGCGGTGGACGCCTTGACCTCCATGCTGGAACCCCTCCTGATGGTCTTTTTGGGCGGCTCCATCGGCGGATTGGTCATCGCCATGTACCTGCCCATTTTCCAGATGGCCGCAGCCTTTGAATAGTCCACAACCTATGGCCCGACCCAGGACCACGATACGCGGCGCCGAGTTGTACGGCCGCCTGCAGACCCTCATGTTCCTGAGGGTCCTCTTCGTCTCATTGCTGTTAGGGGCCTCCGTCGTCATCCAGATCCGCGAGACACGGACCTATTTCGGACAAATCCAGACACTCCACTTCCTGCTCCTGGCTGCGGTGTACGCCCTCACCATCGTTTATGTACTGCTCCTGAAGCGGGCGCGGAATCTCGTGCGCATGGCCTACTGGCAACTGCTTCTCGACACCCTTTTCATAACCCTGGTGATCTACGCAACGGGCGGCATCGACAGCATCTTTTCTTTTCTCTACATCCTCGTGATCATCACGGCCTGCATCATCCTCTATCGCAGAGGAGGGCTGGTGACGGCATCGAGCAGCAGCATCCTTTACGGAGTCATGCTTGACCTTCACTATTACGGCATCATCCGTCCGGTGGGACGCCTCGGCCTCGTTCCGGAAGATTACCAGAGTTCTCATGTCTTTTTCTTGATCCTGGTGAACATGGCCGCCTTTTACCTTGTGGCTTTCCTGGGAAGTTATCTGTCCGAACAGAACCGCAAGAGCCGGGCGGCCCTGAAAGAAAAACAGATCGACATCGACCAGCTCGAAACCATCAACGAAAGCATTGTCAACAGTATAAATTCGGGGCTGGTGGCCGTGGACGGCGAGGGCGGGATAATACTCTTCAACCCTGCGGCCCAAGACATCCTGGGGATAAATGCCGCGATGGCAATCGGGCGAAAAGTGGAGGACGTTCTCCCCTTCCTTGAACCCTACGGGAAGAAGGGGGAGGCTGCGGATCCGGGATTCCCCAAGAAGGCCACTCCTTTCGAGGACATCCTCCTCGACAAAGACGGCAAGAGGGTCAATCTCCGTTTTTCCATGAGTCCGCTCCGCCTGAGGCGGACCCGGCAGGAAGGCTTTCTCCTGGTCTTTCAGGACATGACGGAGATCGTTCGGATCGAAGAAGAAATGAAAAAGGTGGAGGACCTGGCCCTGATCGGCGAACTGGCTGCAGGTATAGCTCACGAGATCCGAAACCCCCTGGCCTCCATCAGCGGATCAATTGAAATGCTGATGCAGAGCCGGGAAGAGGACAATGTGAACCGACGACTGATGGATATCGTCCTGCGTGAAATAACACGACTCAATCATCTCGTGGATGACTTTCTGCTCTTCGCAAGGCCGAAAAAGACCAAGATCGAACGATTCGATCTGAACAAGCTGATCCTCGAATCCCAGGAGTTATTCGAGAAAAGCCGACATTGGAAACACCATGTCAAGCATGTCAAGATGGAAAACCGATTTCACGAACCGATTCATGTGGAATCGGATCCCGAGCAGATCAAGCAGATCCTCTGGAACCTGTTCCTGAATGCGTGTGACGCCATGCCGGAGGGCGGTACCCTTTTCGTGGAGACTCACCTTGAAGATTCGGCCGACACCGCAACGGGACTTGAACCGGGGGTGCGGATCGTGGTACGGGACACGGGACACGGTTTCGACCCCCAGGACCTGGCCAAAATCTTCACACCCTTCTTCACCACGAAAGAGAAGGGCTCCGGTCTCGGACTGGCCATCGTCAAGCGACTCGTGGAAGGTCTAGAAGGCACCATCTGCGGGAGAAACCACCAGAGCGGATCGGCTGAAATCGTTATCACTCTGCCCATGCGGCCCAAAGAGACTCGCCTCGGAAGGGAAGGCCCCGGGCCGTACGTGAGGCGGCCCGACTCCCCTGAGCCCCTGGAGACTTAAAAGCGGATGACGCTTCATGAACAGAGCTGGTTCTCGCGCATCAGGCGCCCGAGCCGTTACATCGGCGGTGAAGTCAACGCGGTGAAGAAGGACCCGGCCTCGGTGGATGTCTCCATCGCCCTGGTCTTCCCGGATGTCTACGAAGTAGGCATGTCCCACCACGGCCTCAAGATCCTCTACCATCTGCTCAACAATTTCGACTGGATCGCGGCGGAGAGGGCCTTTGCCCCCTGGGAGGACCTGGAGTCGGAAATGCGAGCGCGGGACATTCCGATTTGTACCCTCGAATCGGGCAGGGCCCTTTCCCAGTTCGACGTTGTGGGATTCAGCCTCCAGCATGAACTCTCTTACACCAACGTACTGAACCTCCTGGACCTGGGAGGAATTCCATTGCTCTCGGAGGAAAGGCAGTCAGATTTTCCTCTGGTCATCGCGGGGGGGCCGGCATGTTTCAACCCGGAGCCGGTGGCCGACATCTTCGACATCATCCTCGTGGGAGACGGCGAGGAGGCGACGGCGCAAATCGCCAAGACGGTGCGGGAGGCAAAGCGGGAGGTCGTCCGTGATAAGAGGGAACTCCTCTTGCGTCTCAGCCGCATCCGCGGCGTCTATGTCCCTTCATTCTTCAGACCCCGCTACGCCCCGGACGGAACCGTAATGGAAGTGGAACCCCTGGTGGAGGGCTATGAATCAGTGGACAAGGCCATAGTCCCCGACATCAACCTTTATCCCTATCCCATCCGCCAGATCGTCCCCTTCACCGAAACGGTTCATGACCGGCTGGCCCTCGAAATCGCCAGGGGCTGCACCCGGGGGTGCAGGTTCTGCCAGGCGGGCATCATCTACCGTCCGGTTCGAGAACGAGATCCGGCGGCTATTCTGAGGAGTGCACGGGAGGCCCTGGCACAGACAGGCCATGACGAGCTGTCTTTGCTCTCACTGAGTTCGGGCGATTACTCCTGCGTGGGACCCTTGCTGCGGGCCCTAATGGACGAGCTGGCCCCGGACAAGGTGGCCGTGAGTCTGCCTTCCTTGCGCGTGGACAGCCTGAAACCGGAACTCATCGACCAGATCAAGCGCGTGCGCAAGACCGGTTTCACGCTTGCGCCCGAAGCGGGCAGCGATCGCCTCAGGGGCCTGATCAACAAGAATCTGTCACGGGAAGAGATCCTCCGGATCGCCCGCACCGTGTACGATGCAGGATGGAACCTGATCAAGCTCTATTTCATGATCGGACTTCCCGAGGAAACCGGAGGCGACCTGGACGCCCTGGTGGAACTGGCCCAAGAGGTGGCGAAGCTCGCCGGGAAAAGGGGAAAAGCGGCCAAGGTCAATGCCGGCGTGGCCACTTTCGTGCCCAAGGCCCACACCCCGTTCATGTGGGTGCCACAGATTCCGGTGGAGGAAAGCCGACGCCGTCTCGACTATATCCGGGATCGACTTCACCGAAGCCGCGTACGGGTGAAATGGAACCAGCCCGAGTTGAGCCGGCTGGAAGGGATCTTCGCCAGGGGAGACAGGCGTTTGACGCGGGCCCTCTTGACGGCCTGGCGCATGGGCGCCAGATTCGATGCATGGGGAGACAGATTCAGGCCCGAAATCTGGGACAAGGCCTTTGAAGATACCGGAATCGATCCTTCGTTCTATCTTCACAGAGAGAGATCAGCCGAGGAAGTCTTTCCCTGGGATCATATCCGGACCGGCGTTACGAAACGGTATCTCCGGCTGGAGTATGAACGTGCGCTGGAGGGTCGAAAGACCCCCGATTGCAGGACCCACTGCCACGAGTGCGGCGTGTGCGATCACAGGGAGGTGGACCCGCTCCTTGCCTCCGACGTCCTGCCCGCCATGTCGGACCCGGGCCCGCACAAGAAGAGGTCCCCTCGTGCCGTCACCCGCCTGAGACTGACCCTGACCAAGGTGGGAGTATGTCGTCATCTGAGTCACCTGGAATTTTCCAGGGCCTTCATCCGTGCCCTGCGTCGGGCGGGCCTCAAATGCGCCTATTCGGCAGGCTTTCATCCGCTGCCCAAGGTCTCTTTTGCCACGGCACTGCCTGTGGGAACGGAAAGCCTGCACGAAACCGTCGATATCCGGCTCTTTGATCCTCCCCATCCCGCGGTGCTCCAGGAAAGACTGAACCGGCACCTGCCCGAGGGAATGCGTGTTACTCTGGTGGAAACACTTCCCGTTACGGAGAAAAGGCCTAAACTCGTAGAGAGCCGCTATCTGGTCAGTATGCAAGGATCCCATCTGTCCGAAGAAATGGCGGAGGCCTTCCGGAGGGCCCAAACGTTTCCCCTGGTGAAATCAGGTCGAAAGGAAGACCGGGTGCTGGACGCAAGAGCCCAGGTCAAACACCTCAGGATCACGGGACCGGGAGAAGTGGAGATAACCTTGATTCACGGAAACGGGGCTGAGCTCAAACCGGCTGAGATCGTCGTCGGGATCTTCGGTCTGAAACAAGAAGAGGCCCAAACCATGAGAATCCTCAAGACCGGTCAAGGATTGGGCTGAATCGAACACGGCGGGCCGCCCCGGGGAATCAACGACAAGATATTCTGGCGCGCGGCGGGGGAACCTCTCGGGCCGGGCAGCGGCTGATCTGAGGAATATCCCTCGTTGCTGGAGAACAGGTGATGACCAGTGAATTGATCATCAACACAAGACCCCATGAGACCCGGGTTGCGCTGGTGGAAAACGGCATGGTGGTGGAACTTTACGTGGAAAGGGAGACCGGGCATGAATTGATGGGCAACATCTACCGGGGCCGGGTGGTGCGGGTGCTTCCGGGGATGCAGGCCGCTTTCGTGGATATCGGTCTGGAAAGGACCGCCTTTCTCTATGTGTCGGACGTCCACCGGGGCGTTCTGACAATGGACGGAGGTCTTTTTCCTGAAGAAGACTCTCCCGATAGAAATGAACAGGAGCAGTCCCCCGCCCAGATGCATCACATGCGCCCCGTGGAAGACGCTCACATCGAGGACCTCCTAAAGGAAGGGCAGCATCTAATGGTCCAGGTCGCCAAGGAGCCCCTGGGGACCAAAGGCGCCCGGGTCACATCTCATATCTCGCTGGCCGGCAGGCGCCTGGTGCTGATGCCTACGGTGAACCATATCGGCGTCTCCCGCAAGATAGAAGACCGGGAAGAAAGGGAACGCCTCCGCAGCCTCATCGACGACATACGGCCCCCCGGATGCGGCTTCATCGCCCGGACCGTGAGCGAAGGCAACTCCAAGCGCAAACTGAAATCCGAAATGGACTTCCTCCTCAAGCTCTGGAACAACATCCAGGAAAAAATGGAAAGGCTCTCGGGGCCCGGTCTGCTCTACCGGGACCTCACCGTGTCCCTTCGGGCCGTCAGAGACCTGTTCACGCGCGAGGTGGATCGCCTGGTGATCGATTCAGCCGATGAATACGATCGTATCATGGACTTCATCAATACCTTCGCACCCCGACTTCGCTATTCGGTGCAACTCTATGAAGGCAATGAGCCCATCTTCGACGCCTACGGGATCGAAATGGAGATCTCCAGGGGACTCGGCAACAACATCTGGCTCAAGTCGGGGGGCTACATCGTCATCGAAATGACCGAGGCCCTTACGGCCATCGACGTGAACACGGGAAGTTATGTGGGAAAGAGAAATCTCGAGGAGACCATCCTGAAAACCAACCTGGAGGCGGTGAAGGAGATCGCATACCAGCTTAGGTTCCGGAACATCGGCGGACTAATCGTGATCGATTTCATCGACATGGAAAGCAAAGAAAACCGGGAACGCGTCTTTACGGCACTCAAAGAAGCCATGAGCAGGGACAGGGCCAAGACCAACATCCTCCCCATGTCCGACCTGGGGCTGATCGAAATGACCCGGAAGAGGACTCGCGAAAACCTGGTCCGTTTTCTTACGGAACCCTGTTTCTATTGCGAGGGCAAAGGTCTGCTGAAATCGAAAAAGACCGTGTGTTACGAGATCTTCCGGGACCTGGAAAGGGTGAAGGTCAATTCCGATACGGAAGAAGTGGTCTACGTGATGGTCAACCCGGACATAGATCAAGTGCTGCGCGAGGAGGAGCAGGAATCGGTGATGGACCTGGAGAAGCGCATCCACAGACGAATCATCGTGATCCCCAAGGACAACTTTCATCTTGAACAATACGAAATCAGTATATAGGGGCCTCAGGGCCGGAATTGGAGCGGAGGAGGGCTTTCCCGCAGCTATTTATCGACTTCTTTTAAGAGGTTTTTTCTTTGCCGTTTCGGTAGCCCCTGGTATAGTTTATCTCTGTTGACCGACAGTTCCTGAAAACGGGACGGAAATGATTCCACCGCTGGATCGAAAATCGATGATTCCCAACCTTTTGTTGGGCGCCCTGGCCGTTGTCGCCTTTCTAGGTCTCCGGCATGATCCACCTTTTCCGTTGGACGTCATGGAAGGGGCCGTCCTGGACCTCTGCGACAGGATGAGCACTGCGCGTACGGCGGGCCGAACCCGTGTGGTGATAGTGGACCTGGATGAGGGGTCTCGGCTGGGGCCCGAATCGCTTCGCTCCTCCCTGGAGGCCCTCGGCGAGTCGGGAGTACGGGTCATCGGGCTGGACACCTCCGTTCAAGACAAGGATCTTCGCACCTTCCCCGATGAAATCAGAGCATTTCGATCGACCCTCCGCCGATGGTCCGAAAATCACAGGGGGGAAAAGGCCGGGACCGGCGGCGTCCTGAACCAACTTGCTCGTATCGAAAAGGACCTTCGGTCTTCATCCGGAATCGAATCGCGATTTGAACACCCGCCCCCTATCGTTCAATCCGTTCACTGGTTCCCCCAGCCGAGACGGGCACGGAGAAACGGTCGCACCCCGGAACCGAATCAGCTCGTGCCCGGGCCCCCTGATCCGGCCTGGTCCGGGACATGGCGTGCGGGCAGGATTCAGGCGCAGGTACTCTTCCCTGCAAGCGGAGCCCTTGCAATGGGGCATGATCGGCTCGTTTCACGCAACGTTCCGCGTGGGCGATCGCACCCCCTGCTCCTCCCCTGCGACGGGGGCCTTCTCCCCTCCTTTCCCCTCCGCATGGCCATGACCTTTTATCGGGTCTCCCCAGCCTCGGTGGAGGTTCGGGAAAGGGAACTTGTGGTGGGCGATCGGGTCATACCCCATCGAAGCGCTGAGATGATCCTGCCTCTCGGCGTACAGCCGGGAGACCTGCCTCGCTTTTCCCTCCTGCAAATCCTGGAGAATCCATCGAAACGGCGGGAGTTGAATGGAAAGGCGGTGCTGGTCGCGAGACTTGGGACACCCCAAGCGACGACTTTTTCCTCCCCACAGGTCCAGGGTCCCTTATTGACGGCGGCCATCCTCGATGCCCTGCTGGAAGGCCGGTTCCTCCATAGGCCGCCCTACCTGCCCTGGGTGGAATTGGGAGCACTGTTGCTCTTCATGACGTTACTGGTTTTTTTTGCCAGGCGCTTCGGTGAACTGTGGTCCCTCTTTCTCTTCGGCGGGGTGATTATCATCATCGCCGTGGGGACCCTTGTGCTGCATGCGACCGCCGGCCTCTGGGTCCGCGTTTTGTGCCTCTTTTGCGGGGTGACGATTTTCTATTTGCTTATGTCCTTCAAAAGGTTATTGTTCATGGACACGGCCCTTCGGCGCTCCGGGGACGCCAGGCGGGCCCTGGGACTCAATTTCGAGCGTCAGGGGCTGCTCGATCTGGCATTCGAGCAGTACCGCTCGTGCCCGCCCGACCGGGAGACCCTGCAACGGATATACCATCTCGGCAAGGAATACGAGCGGCGGGGCAAGCGGTCGCGTGCACTGGAAGCCTTCGAGTATGTCCGCGCAAGCGGCGGGCTTGAGGAGGCGGAAAAAATCAAGTCCACCCCGATTCCCGCCGGAGAAAGGCTCATGCAGCCGGAGGCAGGCGACGCCCCCCCACGGGCGGAGGCCTCCGCCGATCGAAGGACCGTGGGGCGATACCGGATAGTGGGTCGTCTCGGAAAAGGCACCATGGGCCTGGTCTACAAAGGCCTGGACCCCAAATTAAACCGCCCCGTCGCCATCAAGACGATCCGTTTCTCCGACGAATTCGACCCGGAACAGGTCCAGGAGATCAAGGAGCGCTTCCTGCGGGAAGCGGAGATCGCCGGCCGCCTGTCGCACCCTGCTATCGTGACCATTCATGATGTGGGGGAAGACCGGGACCTGACGTATATGGCCATGGAGTACCTGGAAGGCAAGGATCTGTCCCACTATGCCGTCAAGGGACGTCTGTTGCCATTGCAGGCGGTGGTGGACGTGGTGGCGCGAGTGGCCGAGGCCGTTGATTACGCCCATAGCCAGGAAGTCATTCATCGGGACATAAAGCCCGCCAACATCATGCTGTTGAAAAACGGCGATGTGAAGGTAACTGATTTCGGAATCGCCAAGGCCATTTCATCCTCCAGGACCAAGACAGGTGTAATCCTCGGGACTCCGAATTATATGTCCCCCGAGCAGATAATGGGGCACAGGGTGGACGCCCGAACGGACATCTTCTCATTGGGCGTCCTTTTGTTCCAACTGCTCACAGGTCGACTCCCTTTCCATGGAGAGAACTTGAGCAAGCTCCTGTATGCGATTACGCAGGAAAAGCATCCTTCCGTGAAGGCTTTGAATCCGGAGGTGCCCAGGGCATGTGAGCAGATCATTGACAAGGCCCTTGCGAAACGACCATCGGATCGATTCGAGTCGGCCGGAGCCATGGCGCATTATCTGAGGATCCTTCACGACAAAATAGAGGAAGCCATGAGGGATCGCGAGGGACGGGGCGCAGCCTGACGCAAGCCGCCTTTCCGGCCTTCCCCCGGACGGAGGTACCTTGAACAGAATATCATCGGGCATTACGGACGTGGGGCTCAAGAGAGAAGGTAACGAGGACGCTTTCTCCGCAGATGACGAGCTGGGGCTTTACGTGGTGGCCGACGGCATGGGCGGCCACCTGGCCGGGGAAGTAGCCAGCCGTGTGGCCGTGGATCTCCTCGGCAAGACCTACCGCGCATGGAAGGACGCCGAGCCGGGTCACGATCATCTCTTCGGCCGCGTGGATCATTCCCTCTCCACGGAAGGTAACTATATCCTCAGCGGGATCCGCCTGGCCAACCGGGTGATCTACGAGATGGCCAGATCCAAGGAGGAGTACGAGGGAATGGGCACCACGGTGGCGGCCCTGGCCGTCAGCGAGGATCTCATCATCGCCGCGAACGTGGGAGACAGCCGGATCTATCTCATCCGCAACGAGGGACTGGAGCGCCTGTCACGGGACCACACAATCGTGGCCGAGCAAGTGGAGATGGGGGTCATGACCGAGGAGGAGGCCGATGCCTCTCCCATGAAACACATCCTCACCCGGAATCTGGGCTCCGCGGAAGACGTTGACGCGGAGGTCTTCGAGATTGAACCCGCAAACGGGGACCGATTCCTCCTCTTCTCCGACGGTATCACGGACCTGATTTCGGACGAGGAAATACTCGCCATGGCGATCGAGGAAGAGTCACCCGATGCCCTTTGCAGGAACTTCGTGAACAAGGCCTTGAAGCGCGGGGGACACGACAATGCCACCGTAATATGCCTTTCGTTACGGGGGATGGTACGCCCACAGGCGGGGATCTTTACAAAAATGGGCGGCGTACTCGCCGATATTTTCATCAATACAAACAAGTTTTTCAAAAAATTTACACCTTGAGGACTTTATTGTTGCCAATTCGGCGACTTCCCATTAATATGAACCCGCATTCAAACCAGAGGGGGATGGACCATGGCCAGACTTATTCTGATGTTCAATAAGCAGGTGGTGAAAGAATTCCCTTTCGTCAAGGACAACATGACCATCGGAAGAAAGCCGGAGAACGATATTCCAATCGACAACCTGGCTGTTTCCGGTTTTCACGCGCGTATAGACAAAATGGGCTCGGAGTTCATCCTCACCGACCTTCAAAGCACCAACGGTACCTTTGTAAACGACGAAAAAGTGACATCACACAAGCTGAAACACGGCGACAACATAATGATCGGCAAACACGTGATCCTGTTCGTGGCTTCAGAGCAGGAGAGGGCCGCAGGAAAGGAAACCTCGGCCGCGGACCTGGATCAGACCATGATGCTCGACACGGCCAAACAGCGCGAATTGCTGTCCAAGCAGAAGGCCCCCGTCCAGGAGGTGCAGAGACCGGAAAAGATCGGGGTCCTCACTTTTATCGACGGTTCCGACCTGGGTGAGGTGGAGTTGACCAAAAAGCTGACGCGCATCGGAAAGGCGGAAAACGCCGAGGTTCGCCTCTCCGGCCTGTTCATGGGGGCTACCGCCGCCACCATCAGCAAGCGGCCCTCCGGATACACCATCTCCTATACAGGGGGCATGGCCAAACTCAAGGTGAACGGACAGGTGGTCAAGGAAAGCATCCCGCTGAAAGACTTCGACACCGTCGAAATAGGATCCTACAAGTTTCAATTCTACCAAAAGGAAGTCAAACCATCCTGAAGCCGAGGCCAAGATGAAGCGATTTGCGGTGACGATCCTCCTGCTGGCAGGTCTCCTCGGCGCCCACGCGGCCGCGGCGGCCTCCCATGACATAAAGGTAAGGGTGGGCAAGAGGTCCTGTGTCAGTTACCTTTGCTACAAGTATTACGGCCGCTACGATCCTGCCATGGTCAAGCACCTGGCCCACAAGAATCCGGGGGTCAAGGACTGGCAATCCCTTCGAGCCGGTAGTCGGATCGTCATGATTTCAAAGGAAGGCATGGAAAGACTGGTGCCGCCTTCTGAAAAGGAAACCGTGGCACTGACCTATATCAAGCCCCCCGTTTTCGTCTTCAGGGGCGGTAAGGGAAAGCCGATCCCGGCAAGGGCCAACATGACACTGGGTGCCAAGGACCGGGTGCGGGTGGGCCATGGCGGAAAGGCGGAGATCATGGCCACGGGCCCCCGACTCATCCGCCTCGGACAATCCTCCACTCTGGACGTGCAATCCCTCATGAGGGATCCTGCTAAAAAATCCTTCACAGCCCGCTTCCGCCTCTTCCTGGGCAAGATCTGGGGCAAGGTCCTCATGATGCGCAAGAGAAAGGGCCACCAGCTTTATGTGGGCAGCCCCACGGCCGTGGTCGGAATCCGGGGCACCGCCTATGATATGAACGTGCTGGAAGACAAGAGCACCGCCATCCGAGTCTTCGAGGGGAGTGTGGAGGTATACAATCCCATGCAGAAACCACGGGCTCAGGGACCGTCTGCGGGACCCGTACACAAGGTGCCGGGCCCTCACAAGGTCAAGGGTCCCCATCGTGTCTCCATCGCGGAATGGACGCAGATAGTTCTGATGCAGTACGAGGAGATCCGCATCACCCCTAAAGGAGTTGGAAAACCCCGGAGCTTCGATTACTGGAGGGAAAGGGAGTCCGACTGGGTGAAATGGAATGAGGAAAGGGACCGAGACCTTTCGCAGCCCTGAGGTCTAGTCACCCTTCTTTCGTCGCCTTCGTTTCAATGCGCTCAACCCTTCCTCGATCTGGGCCTTCGTGAAGGTCTTGCGGCAGCCGGTGCACTCGTACAGTTCGTCCACCAGCTTGTCGTAAATCAGTTCGTCGGAAAAGTTGACCCCGTGGAAACGGAGAGAAAAACTGTAGACCAGCTTAAAGTCCTTACCCGAGCACTGATCGCATAGGAAATAGTCCTTAATAATCTCCATCCGCGCCTCCTCAAATCCGCCTCCCCCGCCGATCCGCCGCCGGAATCGGCGGCCGTTTTCAAGGACTTCGCGAATCCCGCGTCTGAATAACGAGGGCCTTTTCAGGTTTTGGCTTGTACCCTTTTTGCCTGCCTTTGACAAGAGTTTTTTGAGGAGTCCGGCCCGTCATCCTTTCCCCGCGAGGCACGCCCGCCCATCGTGGAAACCATGAGTTGGGATCTTTGAAAAATGTTCAATTTTTTAGAGTTCAACTCAAAAATCCAGGGGCTTCCTGTGGGGAAACACGATCCCGCCCCCGGGAGACTAATCTCTCCGCCCGCCATGTCAGGCGGGACACCCGTGAATCCGGGAGTAGAAAAATCGTGTCCTTTCGGCAAGCGTGGGCAGGCCAAAAAAGGTCAACCGCGGGGCATTTCAGCGGACGGGCACCCGGCGTTGGACAAGTGCCATGCTGATGAGCACCAGGAGTGCAGGTCCTGCATTAACCCGAAATTCCTGTAAAAAATCAGTGAAATGGAAGGATATTCGAACTTCTGGAAATCGCAGCGAGTACCTCAGGAGGATTGTAACCAATGATAAAATTCGTCCATGCTGCTGATATCCATCCGGACAGCCCGTTACTCAGGCTTTCCTACCATGAAGGCGCTCCGGTGGAATAAGTGCGCCAGGCCACCCGTCAGGCCTGTTCTGCCTCAGATGGAATTGGAGTTTTCCTCTGAATCTGTTAACTACAGAGAAGAGAGGAGGAAACTGGAAAAGGAGAGGGACAGGCTGATCAAACAGCAGGCCGAACTCCAGGCCTTTGATGAAAAACTGCGGCACTATGCGGATCAACGGATCATCCTGGATCTGGACGATGGTGTTAAGGTAAACTATGGGAAGTTCGGGGATCTGCTGGCTGAGGTGCGGGCGGTAACCGGGAAAAAGTGAACCAGGGATGGCACCTGCCTGCGCCGCGAAACAAAATGGCGCGGCAGGCAGGCGAACATAAAAACCACTCAAGAAAAATAAGGGGTGCTGATATGAATAAAATGCCGCTTTCCTTTACCCAAACCAAAGCTTTTCACGAAATCAAGGAAAAGGTGATGGCCGCTTTCCCCGTGGTCGATTTTGTGTTGTATGGTTCCGCTGCGAGAGGAGAGGCGGATGATGAATCAGATCTGGACCTTATGATTGTAGTCTCAGAACCGATCTCCCGGTTCAAGCGTCACGAAATTACGGACATTGTTTTTGAGGTCAACCTAAAGTTCGGCACCAATTTCAGCACGTTGGTGGTGGATCAGGAGTCCTGGGAAACAGGAATGATATCCGTGCTCCCGCTGAGAGATGAAATTATGACAAAAGGCATACGCCTGTGATCACGCAAGAGAAACGCTCTACGGTCGTTCGTTACTGGTTTGAAAAGGCGGAAGAGAGCATGGCCTCTGCCAGGCGTGAATTTGAAGCAGGCTCTCTATCCTTCGCCATGAACCGGCTATACTATGCGGCCTTTTATGCGGTATCGGCTTTGTTGATGGCACACAAGTTGTCCTTCAAGAAACATTCCGGGGTTCGTGCCGCTTTTCACCAACGATTCATCAAGCCAGGTCTGCTTGAACGGAAATGGGGCCGACTTTATGATCAGCTTTTCGAGGATCGACAGGAGGGAGATTATTTGGTCTTCATCTCTTTTGAACCGGATTATGTGTCAACCCGTCTGGACCAGTGTGCTCAATTTTTAGAGCACATCCGTCCCTTGCTACCGTCCATCTCGGAAGAATGAACCACGATATGGACAATACACAAACAGAAAACGTGCTGGCCCGCCTCTTCAATGAAGAAGACAATCGGATCGTCTTTTGGAACGACCCGGAGAATGAGTTTACCATCACGCTCCCCTTGCTCAATCTCCCCGAAGGCGTCAATATCCTCCGGCTGGATCAGGTTGGGGCATTTGAAGCAAAGATCCGAATGGAACGAGAAGACCCGGAACGACGTTATCTTGTTTACGCACCAAGTGAAGAACCCGATTACGAATCCGACTGGCTCCTGGACATCCGTCTCTACAGCCGCAGTTTCAGGGCCGACCGGGCATCCATTTTCCTGGACCAGCTAGGTCGCGTCCATCCATAAATGGGTGAAATTCGCGCCACGCAAGAGGAGGCACCAGGGCGTCGAAGACCCCTGATGGCCAAATCGGGCCTCCACAAGCCGTGTTTTCTCGTTCGCAGACTCTGATTCCTTCATCGGCCATCCCCCTTCCTCAGTTCGATGACCGATCCTACACCATGAAAAAAGGTTTCATGCAAGCTTACCGAAAGGACACAGTCGAAGCGTTTTGACACATCGCGCCCCCGGGGGGCCCCTCACCGGCCACAGCACACCGGCCGGGACGGAAAACAGGGCAAAGGGGGGCGATTCTCAGAGGTATCGAGCTGTTTCCGGGGGGTAATCTTCGAGTTCGGGTCCGGGAAGCCGCGGCCACCCGGCCCTGGAGGCGCGCCGCAATCTTTCTGGAGCCACCGCGCGGAATCGAACCGCGGACATCCTCATTACGAGTGAGGTGCTCTGCCAGCTGAGCTACGGTGGCTTTACAAAGCGACCGAATTAATATAGATTCTTTTCTTTTTTCTGTCCATGATTTTTTGACGGTCCAAGACCCCGCCCAAAGACCTGCAAGAGTCCATGGAGGGCAGGTGGCCCCGGGCGCGCCCATGCCGTTTGCAGGACCGTCCGAAACGAGGAATCCCGACGATGAAGTCGCCCCATGAATATATCGTCTTTCCGCTGGACCTGCCCCGCTACCGGGATGCGATGCATTACGTGGAAATTCTCAAGGATCGCGTCGGTCTTTTCAAGGTCGGGCTGGAACTTTTCATCAGCGAGGGCCCCAGGATCCTGGAGGCCATCCGGGAGGCGGGCGGGGCGGGCATCTTCCTCGACCTAAAACTCCATGACATCCCGGCCACCGTATGCCGGGCCCTTTCGGCCTGCGCCCGGTACGGTCCGGAACTGGTCACCGTACACTGCGACGGAGGTGTCCGTACCCTTGAAACCATCGCTTCGAACTGCCCGCAGGGCGTCAAGATCCTGGGGGTCACCGTACTTACCAGCCTGGGGCCCGATGCCCTGGCGGAAATGGGCTACGAGGATAGATACGCAAGGGATGTTTCGTCGCTCGTCCTGCTGAAGGCCGGTATGGCACGCAAGGCGGGGTTTCACGGTGTAGTCTGTTCGGGCCTGGAAGTGGAGGCCGTCAAACGGGCCACGGGAAAGGACTTCATAGCCGTGACTCCCGGAATTCGGCCGGCCTGGTCGCTGGTGGAAGGTGACGACCAGGAGCGGATCGTCACCCCGGCCCACGCGGTCCGGAGGGGTGCGGATTACCTGGTGATCGGACGTCCCATCCGTGACGCTTCGGATCCCGCGGATGCGGCTGCGCGGGTTGCCGACGAGATCGCCACGGCCCTATGAAAATTCCGGGGGGCATTAGGAAATTTACTCACGGGAAAAATGCAAGAAAGGACCCATAACGAAATGAAAGAAAAACAGGTCATCGTCCGCTTTGCCCCCAGCCCCACGGGGTACCTTCACGTCGGAGGAGCACGTACGGCCGTTTTCAACTGGCTCTTCGCACAAAAGATGAACGGCAAATTCATCCTCAGGATCGAGGACACGGACGTGGAAAGATCCACGGATGCCTCCATCCAGGGCATCCTGGAAGGGCTCACCTGGCTCGGCATCACCTGGGACGAAGGCCCCTATTACCAATCCCACTTCATAGAGGAACACAAACGGGCGGCGCAAAAGCTCCTGGAATCCGGGCACGCCTACAAATGTTTCTGCACACGGGAGGAATTGGAGCGGAAGCGGGAAGAGGCCATGGGTCGCAGGACCAGCGTCCTGTACGACGGGACGTGCCGCCGGCTCAGCCCCGAGGAAATCGCCCGCAAAGAGGCTCAAGGTCTTCCTTACACCATCCGTCTCAAGGTCCCACGGGGGGAAGGCGCCGTCCGCTTCGAAGACCTGGTATACGGGTCGATCGAAAAGAAATATAGGGACATCGAGGATTTCGTGATCGTGAGGTCCAACGGGCAGCCCCTCTACGTTCTGGGCAACGCGGTGGATGATATCAGGGATGGAATCACCCACGTGATCCGGGGGCAGGACCACCTGGCCAACACGCCGAAACAGATCTTGATCTACCGGGCCCTGGGGGCTCCCATCCCCCGCTTCGCTCACATGTCACTGACCCTGGACAGCAAGAAGGCCAAGATCTCCAAACGAAGACACGGGGAGAGGGTTTCAGTAAATTTTTACAAGGAGCACGGATTCCTGCCGTGGGCGTTCGTGAACTTTCTGGCCCTCCTGGGCTGGTCGACGCCCGATTCCAAGCAAATCTTCACCAGGGAAGAACTCATCGAGGCCTTTTCCTTCGAAGGCGTGAGCAAGTCCAACTCCGTGTTCGATCTTCGCCAGGACGATCCGAAGTTTTTCACCGACCCCAAGGCCGTGAGCATCAATGCACACTACCTGAGGACCATGCCCGTGGAAGAGATCGAACCTTACGTTCGCAGGGAGCTCGAACGGGCAGGCCTTTGGGACCCGGCCTACGAGGGACCTCGCCGAGAGTGGTTCCTGCGCACGGTGGAACTGATCCGTGCCCGCTACCACTTCACGACGGATTTTGCGACCCTGGGGCGTGCCTACTTCAGTGACGACTACCCTCTGGACCCCAAGCCGTTGAAAAAGAATCTCCTCAAGCACGAAGGTCTCAAGACCTGGATGCCGGAGCTTGCCGCGGAACTGGAGGCGCTGGAGGTCTTTGACGAGCAGTCCCTGGAGACCACGATCCGGAGTCGTGCCCAGGTCCTGGGAATCAAGGCGGGCGTGTTGATCAACGCCATGCGGACCGTACTGACCGGCCAGGCGGCGGGCCCCGGGATCTTCGACATCCTCTTGACCCTGGGCAGGCAACGGGTGGTGGAAAGGCTGCGCAAGGTCCCGACCCTGTTCGAACATCCAGAGGAAGCGGCGAACGACCAACAGGCTCCCGTAGAGAGAACCAAACCCAAGGCCCACACCTCACATTAGGAAAAACGCATGCCGAAAAACACCGTCCCTGTTGTCTTGCTCACGCTTTTCTTCGTCCTCATACCGGCCGGCCCGATGCCCGCCGGCGCCCCTCTACCGGTTCCTTCGGTATGGAGCCCTGGGCCTATGGGGGGCCTTGGGGGCCCCGTGGGTCTTCACGAGGCTTCATCGGCCCCCGCCCCGCCGCGATGGTCCATCCAAGCCGAGTAAAAAATAGAGATCGTCCCATGAGTTGATCCGCGGAATATCGGGGATCGATTGGGCGGAGATCTTCGACACATCGGCGGCGGGCGTGTAGGGAATCGGCCTTTCCTGTACGTATACCGCCCAAAGCGCTTTGAGGCCCGCCCTGGCCGCCCCCCTGACATCGGCCTCCAGATCATCGCCCAAAAAACAGGTTTCCTCGCTTTCCGAGCCCAGTTTCCGGGACAACTCGTGAAACACGAGAGGGTGTGGTTTGCGGTATCCCATTTCCCCGGAAATCAGAATCGCCCGGAAAAGCGAGGCGAAACCGGCCTTCTCGATCAGGGTGCGGGCCGCGGGGCCGTGGGTGAAATTGGACAACAGGCCGATTCGGTAGACATTTCCCACAGTGCGCAGCATATCGAGGGCGCCGGGGATCACTTGGAAGGAATCGATGAATGCGGAAAAATAGCGGTCCACGGCCCTTGCGATCCTGCGGTCTTCCGGGTCCAGATCCCAGCCGTGAGACCTGAGGGCCTCCCTGATCCAGAACCGGTTGTGGGTTTCCACGCCCGTCCGCCTTGCCTCTTCGAAAAACCGAACCGCCTGTGTCCTGTAATCCTTCAGGAAAGCCTCCCGGTCCAGGTGGATCCCGTCGGCTGCGAGACTTGCGTGGAGCCGTTCATGGGCCTCAGGCAGGGAAGAGCGGTCCACGGTGATGAGCGTATTGAATAGGTCGAAACCCAGGGCTTTTACACGGATCATGGATCATTCCTTAGACCAAACGCAGCCCGATTGCAAGTGGGCGTGCCCCGGGGGCACGGTGATTTTATTCTAATGTCGCAAGGGGAGGACACATGAGTTTTGAGTCATGCGCAAATAGTCAAAGACCAAGCGCACATTGCAAGAGAGTTGCCGCATTTTTTGTGC
>JAFDIS010000004.1 GCA_019307945.1 Deltaproteobacteria bacterium
GGCGATGGTCGGCTGGCACCTTTTCGCTTCTCATCCGGAGAAGCGAAAAAAAATCTTGTCCGCCACGCGAGACGCAGGCTCGCGGGGCCTATCCTGTCAATCCTGTCTAAAAAAACAATGGAAAAGGTCTTTATTCTTAAGTGAATGACAGGATTTACAGGATCTTCTGGATCTTTTTCCTGGTCTCTCTCCCCGGATGGGAGAAAGACCCAGGATCCGCCTGCGGCGCAAGGGACCTCGGTACGAAGCTCCGGGTGCTATCGCCGGCGTCAAGGTCGTTTGAAGCATGGCGATAGTCGGCCGGGCCCTTTTCGCTTCTCGTCCGGAGAAGCGAAAAATCATCCTGTCCGCCACGCGAGACGTAGGCTCGCGGGGCTTATCCTGTCAATCCTGTAAATCCTGTCAGAAAACATTAGACAGGATTAACAGGATCTACTGGATTCCTGTTTCCCCCCGCACGGAAAAGGGAAAAATACATCTTCTCAATCTTGTTTATCCCGTCCGGCGTTTTTACAAAGCTCCGCCTTGTCGGTTACACCCTGATCCGGACGTAACCGCTTGAAACAACTCACCTTGATCTCGAAAACGGCGTGCGCTCCGCACTCAGTTCCGAACTGCCGCCGCCCACGTCCTCTACCTTGAACCCCGGCTCAGCAGTACGATCTTGACCGTATGGAAAATCACCACCAGGTCCATTAGGAGGGACATGTTCTTGATGTAAAACAGGTCGTATTTGAGCTTTTCCAGGGCATCCTCTTCCGAGGCGCCGTAAGGGTACATGACCTGCGCCCAGCCCGTCACGCCTGGCTTTACGCTGAACCGCTCGTTGTAATAAGGGACCTTCTTCTTCAACTGCTCCACGAAATAGGGCCGTTCCGGCCTGGGCCCCACGAAGCTCATATCTCCCTTGAAGACATTCCACAGCTGGGGCAGTTCATCTATCCTGAGCTTTCGAATGATCCGCCCTACCCGCGTGATCCGCGGATCGTTTTCGTCAGCCCAGACGGGACCGGTCATCTTTTCCGCGTCCGCCACCATGGAGCGAAACTTGTAGATGGTAAAAATTTTCCCGAACTCACCCACCCGCTCCTGCTTGAAAAACACCGGCCCCCTGGAGTCTATCTTGATTGCCAGGGCCACCAGGAGCATGAGGGGCGAGAGAAGAATCAGCATCAGGGTCGCCAGCACAAGCCCCACGAGCCTCTTGGAGGCCCGGGAGAGTTTGGACTTGCGGAACCCGTCCGAAAAGATGAGCCAGCTCGGGTTGAGCTTTTCCACCAGGAGTTTGCCCGTGACCCGCTCGTAAAAGCTCTCACCGTCGATGATGTTGATGCCCCGGATCTTACAGTTGAGAAGTTCACGGTAGGGCATGACCCCCCGCTTTTCGTCAAGTGCCACGATCACGCTCTCGGCGTTTTCCGCTTCCGCCATGTCGCAGAGGCCGTCGAAGCCTTTCCTCACCGGCACCCGTGCCGAGATGGACTCTTCAAGGTCCTCGGGGATCACCACGGACCGGATATCGTAGCTCAAATCCTCCCGCTCTTCGATCTCCTTGAGGATGTCCCTTGCAAGATCTCCGGAGCCCACCATGAGACATGTCTCGGAAAAGATGCGTTTCTTGATCACCAGCGCGTAAAGGAGCCTCCAGGACACTACGAAAAACAGTAAAAAGACGAGACTGATGAAAAAGATCCACCGCCCTATGATCAGGTCGGGCCATATGAAGTAGATCACCGCCAGGATGATACTAGTGATCCCCACGGCCTGAATAAGCCTTGAGGCCAGATCTATGGTGCTCTCCGATTGCCTGAACTCGTAGAGGTCATGGAAGTAGAGGCTTAACTGCATGATCACGGCCACCAGGACGATCTTCGGCCAATGGACCTGGAGTATGAAAAGGACTCCCGCGTCACTGTCCAGGATAAGGACGGAGGCCAGGGCCACGGCCGCAAAAATCAGGCACCCTTCTCCCACAACAAAGGCAAGTTTTCTGGGGGAGACATATTGTCGGAACAGCCGAATCATTTCTTTGGCTCACCTGAAACGGGATCAGCGGATCAGCAGCGCCCGGCGGCCGTCAAGGTCCCCGGCATTTACTTGTAATACCGCTTGTAATACTTGTCGTATGCCTTGTAGCTCTTGCTGTAGCCGTTGAACACGATGCCGATGATCTTGTTTTTTCCGAGGTTCTCGATACTCCGCCTGACAGTCTCGCGGGGGGCCTTCTGATTCATGACTACGAAGACCACTCCGTCCACGTTGTGGGCCAGGACATTGGCTTCAGCCGTCACCTGGCTCGGAGTGGCGTCCAGGATTATGTAACGGTCATCATAGCGGTTTTTCACCTCCCGGATGAACTCGCGCATGGCACTGGATGCCAGAAGCTCCGAGGGGTTGTGGGCCGGCTTCCCGGCCATGAGCAGGGAAAGCTTGTCTATCTTGGTCTTGACCAGGAGTTCGGGCAGATCCCGTTCCCCCCGGAGATACTCTCGCAGGCCTTCGGCCCTCTTGTAACCCAGCATCTTGTGGAGGCTCGGCCGTCTCAGGTCGCAGTCCACCATCAGGACATGCTCGTTGATTCCCAGCGCAATGCTCACGGCCAGGTTGGCTGCCACGTAGGTCTTACCCTCACCGGGGAAGGCGCTTGTTACCATGATGCAGCGGGGGGGCTCCCCTTTCTGGGGGAACAAGATTTGGCCCCTTAGGACCTTGAAGTTTTCGGCGTCCATGGAGTCGGGGGCCGTGACCACCACCAGCTTGTGGCTGAAGCCCGTAAAATCCAGCAGGGGCTTGCTGATGATTTTGGGGGACCGTTCTTCCACGATCCGCTCCGGTACCGCCAGGGGGTGCTTTTCGGACTTGAGCGCCGTTTCCTTCCTGCGTCTTTCAAGTG
The DNA here is from genome assembly GCA_019307945.1 of Deltaproteobacteria bacterium. Taxonomy (GTDB): domain Bacteria; phylum Desulfobacterota; class DSM-4660; order Desulfatiglandales; family Desulfatiglandaceae; genus B17-G16. The sequence goes on from JAFDIS010000004.1 coordinate 2,894, forward strand.
CATCGGAAATCTTTCCCATGGTTTTCCTCTCTCCCCGTTCCCGTCCCGGCGCAACCCCAAGGACGGGGTTTACTCCGCCCTGACACGGCGGGCGGACCCGGCAGAACCCGTCACCTCATTTCCAGCCGAATCGCACGGGCGTAATCTGAAATGCCCCGCTTGACCACGTCGGAGGCGAACTGAACAGCCAGCAGCCTCTCCGTAAAACTGCCCAGGGTAACCCGGTATATCTTGCCCTTGTCGGGATCTATCACCGGGATGATGTAGGCCTCGTGCCCCTGGTCTATGAGCTGCTGGAAAAGCTCCCGTGCGTTGGCAAAGGGCTTGAACGAGGCAATGTGCACCGTGTATGTAACGCCCTGCTTGGACGCGTGAATAGGAGGAAACGTGATCTTCTGCCCCACGTCGATCCAGTTGATGTCCCGGATCTGCGGGTTGCTCCTCTTGAGCATTTCGATGATGCCCTCGTCCACCCAACCGTAAACCGAGGCCGCCAGACCCGTGAGCGTATCCCCCTCCTTGACCACGACGATCTTGGGGGGCTCTTCCGGTTTCGGACGAACCGGCTCGGCCGCAGCCGTAGGGACCGGTGGTGGCTTGGGTTCGCGCGCATGGGCCATCGGCGTCCCTGACTCAGGCGATATGCGGCTTTCCGCCGCCCCCTGCCCTTTCAGTGTCCCCGTGTCCGTTTTACCGGTTGGATCGGCAGAGTCGAGCCGATCCTGAAGTGTTCCCCCTCCGGTCCTGGGCGGCAGTGGTCTTTTCACATGGTCCGCCTTGTGGGCCGGGGCCGTTTCCCCCATGAGTTTCGAAAAAAAGTCGTAGAACTCCGTGCTTCTTCGACTCAAAATCAAGACCAGGAAAACAAGGCTCAGGCAAAGGATGGCCCACCGCAAGGCCCCCGCCCAGCCTGCCCGCTTCTTTTCCGCCTGGACCGGGGGTTCACCCGCCGGGGGCGGTGTGGCGCTCGGCGTCCCCGCCTCGAGCTGGATGTCCTGATGACACTCCTTCACCATGCCCGATGAAATCTGCTTCTTTTCCCTGGAATAGCCCAGCAGGAGCGCATTGTCCGCCAGGATGTTGATCATCCGGGGGTAGCCCGTGGAGCACTCGAACAGGGCCTTCACCGCACCCTTGGTGAAGATCTTGTGCCAGTCCTTGCTACCCGCGGTTTCCATTCGGGCCGCCACGTACTCCCTGGTGCCTTTGAGGTCCAGGGGCTTGATGTGGTATCGAATGCTGATGCGCTGAAGAAGTGCCCGGCACTCAGGCATGGCCAGGGTCTCGTTCAGCTCCGGCTGTCCCACGAGAAAGATGTTGATCAGTTTCTCATCCGCAGTCTCCATGTTGGAAAGAAGCCTCACCTCTTCCAGGAGATCAAGGGACAGCTTGTGGGCCTCGTCGATGATCAGCAGAAAGGTCTTCTGGTGCTGGAGGCAATCCTTCAGGAACTCCTCGAACTCATAAAGAAACTCGGTCTTGGACTTGAAGTGGATTTTGCGCTTGAAGGCCGAAAAAGCGATGTAGTCCAGGAACTCTTCCCTTGAGATCACCGGGTTGGAGAGATAGATGTATTGAATGTTATTGTCCAGGTTGGAGAGAAGGGCCTGGACCATGGTGGTCTTGCCCGTTCCCACCTCGCCGGTGAGCAGGATGAACCCCTTTCGCTCCACCACGCCGTAGGTGAGGAGTGCGAGGGCCTCCTTGTGCACCTCGCCCAGGTAAACGAAGCGCGGTGAAGGAGTCAGGTTGAACGGCTTTTCACTCAGGCCGTAGAATTCTTCGTACATCTAGTTTGCACCCATGGAATGACAGGATCTACAGGATTCACATGATGATTCTTTCGCTTTCCCAAAAGGAGAGCGAAAGGTCGCTCTCCGGTCATCGCAGATCCACAACCGCCCCGCCAGTCGGCATGATGGTCATGAGTTCCCCCGTCCACTCTGTGGCCGCCCACGGATTCCCGGTCTATCTTGTGCCGGGGACAAAAACGGGACAGGACAGACCAGACAGACCAAATGGACCAAACGGACCACATGGACCTCATGGACCAGACAGACCAGATAAACGAGATAGACAAAACAAACTCAACCGACCCACCTAACCCAACGAACCCAAGTAACCCAATAAACCCAAGTAACCCAATAAACCCAAGCAACCCAAAAAACCAGGACGGACCCCCATCACCCCACCAGCCCCAACAACAACTCGCAACAATGAACGACGGAGACATCCTTTCTATTACGCATACATCAAACGGCGGCCCTTGGGATCCGGGATGGGATCCCCACATTCCCTGGCCGTATCTATCCATAGTTGAATCGCTTCCTTGGCTTGCGCCAGCGCCGCTTCATAGGATTCGCCGTGAGCCATGCATCCCGGCAATTCGGGAACTTCGGCCAAGTATGCCTGGTCTTCTTCACTCCAATAAATAATTGTCTCATACTTGAACATCATCTGTCTCCGGCAAGCTTATATCGTACCAGTATGGATCGAACCTGGCGTACCTGATAAGGCTTGGCCAGTGCACCATCCTTCTGAAGATTCAGTTTTTCTAAAACGCCCTCTTTTCGAAAAATGTGATGGCTACCTCTTGTTCTTTCTTCGAATCCATGTCTTTTCATCAAATTACACAGATCATCGAAAGCAATATTGGCATCCGACGTCCCGCTGAGGATCTTCCAGAGTAGTTTTTCATATTTGCCCATAAACACCCCAAACGCTACAGCCCCTAAGAAATCCCTCCCCTCTCTGGTGCATCCTCGCTGTATCACTCATCCGATTTCACAGATCCGATCGAAAACGAAAAAAGGCCCGCCGACACTCACCGTGCAAACTCAGATTTCCGGAGACCTCAATATTCCAATGTGAGGTCCCTCCGCTTTCCCAAGGCCCCTGGCCGCCCACGGACTCCTGGTCCCTCTTGCGCCGGGGAGGAGAAAGCGACAAGACAAACCAAATAGACCAGATGGACCAGACGGACCAAATGGACCAGACAGACTAGATAGACCAGAGAGACCAAATGGACCAGACAGACCAGATAAACGAGATAGACAAAACAAACTCAACCGACCCACCTAACCCAACGAACCCAAGTAACCCAATAAACCCAAGCAACCCAATAAACCCAAGCAACCCAAGCAACCCAAGCAACCCAAGCAACCCAAGCAACCCAAAAAACCAGGACGGACCCCCATCACCCCACCAGTCCCAGCGTCTCCTTTACGAACTGGACCGTCCTTTCCACACCTTTGTATGCCATCACGATGGCCATGGCCGAGAGCACGAACCCGAGACTCACGGTCGCATAGGCCAGGAAGGCCTTCCGTTTCCGAGCCTTCATCTCTTTCTCAGTGTACCTGATCGGCATGCTCACCAGCACCGGGATGCCCAGGTCCTCTTCCACTTCCTTGGGTCCCTTGTAGGAATGATCCATCATCTCCACGAGATAGGCCAGTCCGCCGCCCAGGGCGAGGCCCAGGACCAGGCTCAAGAGCAGGATCTTGCGGGCATCGGGTTCCACGGGCTTTTCCGGAAGCCTCGCAGGATCGATCACCCTGAATTGTTCGCCCTTCTGCTTCTTTTCCATGCTCACGGCGATTTCGGCCTCCAGCTTGCGGTTGAGCAGCGACTCGTACAGGCTCTTGAGGTTGTCATAGTCCCGGGTCAGGGAGATCATTTCCTGTTCCCGCTTGGGCGTGTCCTCGATCCGCTTCTGGTACATGGCCATCTTTCGCTGGACCTGCTTGATTTCTTCCTTCAACTTTCGGATCTCGAAGTCCACCTGTTCCAACTGGGGTGTGAGGAAATCTCCTGTGCCGGGGAGGGCCGGTGCCGGTGGGGCCGCTTCTTCCGGGGCCGATTCCGTATCCGCGCCTTCCGCCTCTTTTTGGGCCATCTCCTTTTCCGCCTTTTCCCGTTCCTCCTTTTCCGCCTGCTCCAGCTTGGCGATGGCGGTCTTGACTTTCACCACGTCGGGGTGATTCTCCGTGTAACGGGTCAGAAGGAGTTTCAACTGTTTCCTGAGGCTTGCCAGTTCCTGGGACTCACCCTGGTCCGGGCCGGTCCCGTCATCCAGTTCAATGAGTGAGTTGTCCGCGCCCAGATCCGCCATCTGCTCCATCATGGAGCGGCTCTGGGCGATCTGCTGCTGTATGATGAGCTTTCGGTTTTCCGCGTCCCTCAGGTTGTCGTTGAGCTGCTCGACCTGGGACTGGAGTCTTCCCAGGACACTCAGGTTCGTCTGGAGATTGTTGGGAAGGGCGCCCATGTATCGCTGGCGATACTGCTTCAACACTTCCTCCTTTTCGGCTAAGCGCCTTCTCACGTTTTCCAGCTCATCGGCCAGGAAGTCGGAGGTCCCCAGGGCCTGTGACTCCCTGATCTTCAGGTTTTCACTGATGAAATTGGAGGCAAGGGCGTTTGCCACCCTCATACACAATTGGGGGTTGCTGTCCCTGTACGCGATGCTGAAGGCGTTGCCCCCGCCCCTGCCCCCGCGCACCACGTCCAGGATGATCCTCTTTCGCACCGTTTCCACCTTGTCCACCGGAAGCATGTCCCGGTCTGCGAGGATGCCGTACTCCTTGATAATGGCCTCCAGGTTCGTGCGGCTGGTCACCTGCTGGGAAATGGTCCTCAGTCTGTCCTCGATCCCGCTGGAGACAATGGGCTTTACAAAGCTCGTGGGGACCTTCTGACTCTGGATCAGGATGAGTGTCCTGGCCTCATAGATCTTGGGGGCGCCCAGTGCATATATGAGCCCCCCTAGGATGGCCAACAGGAACGGCAGAATGATCCACCATTTTCGCCGCAGGGCCATTTCCACGTATTGACTGATGTCGAAATTGGTCATAATCGTCCTCTAAGTTTCAACTCGGCCGAAACGTCCCCCCGAAAAACGAACGGATGAGGATCAGCACCGCCTTGCCCGTCTCAACCCGCAATTCTCACGACTGGTCCGCCGTGAGGGGGCATACCCCCCCGGCCTTCTGCGTTGCTCCGGGAAAATGTGCTCGAAATACCGTATGCTCTCACGCCACTGGACGCCTTTCCGCCTCTCCTCCCCGGAGCGGGACTCCTCAGGCTCGAAATACCGACCACGAAGATCTCCGAAGTCTCGCCGGGAAATTGCTTGAAAAATACGGGCTAAAGATTCCATCGGCACGCCGGACCGGATCCTGCATCCCAATTTGAACCCGACATCCCGGTGGGCGCAATGCCTCTTGGTCCTCCTTGTGACAGGGGTGGAGCGGGAACCGGGGCCTGGTCGCGACCTGACCATACGGGAGTGACCGGGGGTGGTCACACCGACCTTTCGCCCCGGAGGACACGATCCCGGGCCTGGTGCCGGGACGCGATTCTGGTTACCACCGGAACAAACGGCTGCCCGAAAGCGTCAGCATGACCTGATTGACCTCGTAATCGTCCGTATCTATATCGTCGTCCCGCTGCCTGTAAGTGTAGGTGAGGGAAAGGGAAAACCACCTGAGAAAAGACCAGCTCAGACCGCAATTTCCGCTCCAGGTCTTCCACTCCCGGCCGTCCGCCTGCCGGTCCAGCCGGTAGGAACCTCCGGCAAAGACCTTCAGGGGTTCCAGGACCTGGTAATCAGCGCTCGCGGTACCGCTGTAATACTTGCTGAAGCCACGCCTTTCGGCCTCCAGGTAGGCCTCGTCCCACCCCCCCCGGCCTCCGATGCTGAGGCTTCCTCGTTCGATTCGTTTGGAAAAATCCAGGTTATAGCTGTATCCCTTCTGATCCTTGGAGACGTCCTTGTCCTGCTTGAAGTACCCGGCCCCCATGGACACGGAAAAATCCCGGGAAAAGGCATGGGAAAAATCGAGGGAACCGTCGTGCACCTTGTATTCCTCGGTGTCCCCGTCGAAATTGCGCGTGCTGAAGTTGTATCCCAGCGAGGCACTGGTATGTTTTGTGAAGCGATAGGTGTAACGAAGACCCGCAGAATGGCCGGTGTAATCATCCCCTGCCGTTCCCTCGTCCCGCCAGAATTCCGCTTTGGTGTAACCGTAGGTCAATGTTACGCTATTTTGGACATTGAACGAATACGTCAGGGAAGCGTTGGGCGTCTGCGTGATTCCATTGTCTACGGTCTTGTCGTCGTTCTTGAGCCACGCGTGTCCGTAGCCCAGGGTGATGCTGTCACCTTGTCCGAAAATGTAATTCAGGCTACCGCTCGCGTTGTTGCGGTAGTAGGGCTCCCTGTTGCTTCGAACACCTTCCACGTCCTCGGCTTCTTCAATGGGCTCTTCACTCCGGGTCAGCGTGTCCGAGAGGCTCATTCGCAGATGCCGCCCCAACTGCCGGCCGAAGCTGAGAGAGCCTGAGTGCCGGACCGTGTCGTTCCTGTCCTGGTCGTCGTAAAAGACAAACGAAGGGCCGTATCGCAGGTCCAGGTCAGTGTGCTGTGCCCGAAAGCCCAGGTTGAGACTCGGCGAGACACTGGTAATGTAATCGGACTTTTCGTTCCGCTCGCTCAGGTAGATATTGTCGTCGTACTGCTCGCTCACGGACAGGGCCGGGGTCACATCGAAGTGATAGCGGGCCCGCACCTGCCCGCAAAAGCAAAAGAGCACCATTGCAGCCGCCACCACCCCCAGGAAGCCCTCTTTGACCCGAGCCCTAACCCCGACTGATGACTTCATCCTCATCCCCCTTTCCGCTCCCGAACCGTTCCACGAACCCTTACCCTGCCGTGCCCCATTCCTTTTCCGAACCCTCGGTCCCGCCCGGGAACGCCCCCTACGGCACCACGATCGTGTCGTTGGGTCGCAACAGGATGTTTTGATCCACGTTATCGCCGGAGATAAAATCCTTGTAATTGAAGGGAATCCTGATTTCCTTGTCGCCTTCCCTGCGGATGATCAGGATGTTCTTGGTGTCCGCCCACTCCGCAAAGCCGCCTGCCGTCGAAAGGGCCTGAAGCACTGTCATGCGGGGGGCCAGAGCAAAGGGACCGGGGCTGTTCAGCTTGCCGATGGTGTAAATCACGCGGCTTCGGCTCTGGGCCACGATCACCGTCACCTCCGGTGCGGTGACGAATTTTTCCAGTTTCTTGCTCATCGCCTCCCTGAGCCCCGTCACGGTGCGCCCCGCGGCCATGATCTCGCCTATGAGAGGATAGGAAATACGACCGTCGGACATGACCGTCACATCCCTGGTGAGTTCCGGCTCCTTCCAAACGTAAATGCTCAACACATCGTTCGGGCCGATGAGATAAGGCTCGGGCTCAGCTTCGCCGGCCGGGGCGGACGCGGCGGTCAGACAGAGTCCGACAACAGCCATGACGAGGCACATGACTCCCTTTTTCCACGACTCGGACTTCATGAAACTTTCCTCCCTCTTCAAGGACCCCCGGACTTCGTCTACTCGTCAGTCCTTCGTGATTCCCAGTTTTTCCAGCTTGTAGAAGAGCGTCTTGTAGCTGATCTTCAGCATGCGCGCCGCCTGTCGCTTGTTCCAACCCGTGGCGTCCAGGGCGCGCGTGATGACCTTTTTTTCTATGTATTCGATCCCGTTCGCCTTTACCTGCTTGAGGGACCTGGGTCCCACAAGGTCAAGGGAAATCTCCCCTTCGTCACCCTCGGGCCCGGCCGGACCCTTCTCGAATTCCATGGGCACGGGAAGGCCGTCCCCCGCCATGTTCGCCAACAATTCGTACTTCACCTTTTCCGGATCATCCCCCACCAGGAGGCGCAGGATGGTGCTGCTCAATTCCCTCACGTTCCCCGGCCAGTGGTATTTCTGGAAAAAGCGCTTGAGGTCCGTATCCAGCTTGAAGCGGTCCTGCACCTTCAGCTCCCGCTGGTGCTTCTGTATGAAGTGCTTGAGCAGCAGGGGGATGTCCTGTCTCCGCTCACGCAGCGGAGGGATGTCGATCTTGATGATGTTGAGGCGGTAATAAAGGTCCTCTCTGAACCTCCCTTCCTGCTGGTCCTTTTCCAGGTCATGGTTGGTGGCCGCCACCACCCAGGCATTGACCTTCACGTCCTCGGTTCCTCCAAGCCGGGTGAAATCGCCGCTCTGGAGCACCTGGAGGAGCTTGGCCTGAAGCACCAGGGGCATGTCTCCGATCTCGTCCAAAAAAATCACACCATCCGATGCGATCTCGAACTTCCCAGGCTTGAACTTGACGGCTCCCGTGAAGGCCCCTTTCTCATACCCGAACAGTTCACTCTCCAGGAGGGTCAAGGGTAATGCGGCGCAGTTGACCTTGACGAATCTCTTGTCGCGGCGGTTCGAGGCATAATGAAGCAGCCGGGCCACCACCTCCTTGCCCGTGCCGGTCTCGCCGGTGATCAGCACGTTGAACGCCGTGTCCGAGACCATGGTGATCAATTCGCGGATCTTCTGGATGTCAGGGTGGTTGCCCAGGAGCACGTAGTCCATAATGTGGTAAATTTTTACACACTGCCCCGGGCCTGTCAACGAAAATTCCCCGGCCCGGAAACGGCTGTAATATCTCCTCGTGCCTTCATTTTTCGGGATCACGCCCTTTTTTTGACGGGACCCGGCCCCGAATGAGGCCGACCTGCCTTTGTGCAGCCTCTCCCCTGCCCCGGGGATGCGTTCACGGCTTCAAATCGAATTCAAGGATCCTGTTCAGGAGCGTCTTATAGCTCACCTGCAAGAGTTCGGCGGCCCGTTTCCGGTTCCAGTTGGTCTCCTTGAGAGTCTTGAGGATGGCCGTCTTTTCCACCTCCGAAACATAGGCCTTGCTGATCATTCTCAAGGAAAAATCCTTCTCCCTGAAAAACTTATTGATCTTCTCGTCGCCCCAGATCAACAGGGGCGTCTTGGCCCCGGAAAAACTCCCGGCCGGCTGGCCCGCGATCCGTTCTCCCAGTTCCATCTCCTTGAAAATGGCGTTCCAGTCTCGTATCACGATGGCCCTTCGAATGACGTTCTCCAGTTCCCGGACATTGCCGGGCCAGTCATAGGCCTGCAACAGTCCCATGACCCCCTCGGGCACGTCCAGGTTCTCTTTCCGGTACTCGAAACAGTACTTGTTCATGAAGTAGTGGACCAGCAGGGGGATATCTTCCTTGCGGCGGCGCAAAGGCGGCACCTCTATGTGCACGACGTGCAGCCTGTAATAAAGATCCCTGCGGAAGAGCCCATCCCTCACCTTGCGTCCCAGGTCGGCGTGGGTGGCCGCCACGACCCTGGTGTCCACCCACGTATCCCTGGTGCCCCCCAGCCTTGAGAAGGACTTGTCTTCGAGCACCTGGAGAAACTTGACCTGGAGTGAGAGGGACAGATCCCCGATCTCGTCTATAAACAGCGTGCCCTCGTCGGCCATCTCCAGCCGGCCGGGCTTATTCTTGTGGGCCCCGGTAAAGGCCCCTTTCTGAAATCCGAAGACCTCGCTTTCCAGGAGTTCGTCGGGCAGGGCGCCGCAGTTAATCTTCACGAGGGGGCCCTTGCATCGCGGAGAATGATAATGAATGGCCCGCGCCACGAGTTCCTTGCCCGTTCCGCTCTCGCCGGTTACCAGGACGGTGATGTCTTTGGGGGACACCATCCGCACCTTTTTCCGAATGTCCCTAAGCCCTGCGCTCTGGCCGATGATCACGGGGAAATCCGTCCTAGCCCGGCATTCCTGCCTGTAGGCAAGGGCCCCGCCGATGATCTCCCGCAGGGCATCCTCATCCGCGTCCGGCGGCACGAGATGAATCCCGTCAAAGGGAAAAAGATTCATGAGGTCGGAGGATGCCTCGTTTTCGCAGATGATCAGGACCGGCATCTCCAGCTCGATGATTTTGAGCTTGTGGAGGCACCGAATACCGGCATCCAGCCCCACCCCGGGCCCGAGGATCGCCAGGTCCGGGGACAGGGCCTCCATTTGCTCGATGGGCATGAGAGGGGAGGCATTGCTGCGAAACCGGTAGCCCAGCCTATCCAGACGCTCCTCAATCCCGGTCAGACGAGCTGGATCCTCATCCAACAACAGGATATTTAGTTTGCTCTCCATGAGTGCCCTCTTGGTCCCCCTCCCTCCGGGCCCGGCAGGCCCGGGCATCACCCTGTTGGTCCCGGGACCAGGACTCGATTCTCAAAAGGCCGCCGCCCGGTGGAGGGCGCCTTTGGGGCCGCTCAGGCCGCCAGGACCCTTGAAAGGGTACGGCTCAGCTCCTCCAAGCCGCAAGGCTTTGTCAGGTACCCCTTGATCATGTTACTCACGGTCTCATCGATCCCGTTGGGACCTGATTCCTCGTACCCCGAGACTATGATGATCCTGGCGTCACGGTCCTCCTTGAGAAGTTCCTTGATACATGCCACCCCGTCCATTTCGGGCATGTTTCGGTCCATGAGCACCAGGTCCGGGCGCCATTCCGCGTATTTTTTCAGGGCCTCGGTGGGCCGTGCCGCGGCCTGGACATCGTAGTTGAGGCCCTTTGCGAGACCCACGAGGGCCTCAAGGGAACTGGGCTCATCGTCCACGATAAGGATTTTTTGACCCTTTCCCTGTACCACCTGCTTTTCCGACTTTTCCCGCTCGTCCTTCCTCTTTTCGGCTAAAGGGAAATAAATCTTGAATACCGTGCCTTTGCCCGGGGTTGAAGAGACCGCGATCCTGCCGCCGTGCTCGGCCACGATCCCGTGAACCGTGGAAAGCCCCAGACCCGTTCCCTTCCCCACGTCCTTGGCCGAGAAAAAGGGTTCAAAGATCCGCTCCAGGGTTTCCTGGTCCATGCCGTGTCCCGTATCCGAGACCACGGCCCACACCTGGTTTCCCGTCCTGTCGGCCTGCACCGCCAGTCGTCCCCCTTCCGGCATGGCGTCTCTCGCATTGGTGAAAAGATTCATGAAGACCTGGCCCAGGAGCGAGCGATTGCCGTTGACGAAAAGTCCCTCCGCCAGCTTCAGCTCCACCTGGATCCGTTTGTCGAACACCCTTTCTATGATGGTGTAGGTCTCAAGAATCACGTCCTTGAGATCCAGGACCACCGGGTTGAACTCCACGCCCACCTTCGAAAAGTGAAGCAGGCTGTTGACAAGGCCCACACCCTTGTCCACGGAGTTGTTGATGTTCCTTACGGTCTCCTTGACCTCGGGGTCGTCGCCGTGAATCATGTCCAGGTATTCCACGTTGCCCAGGACGGCCTGGAGAATATTCCTGAAGTTGTGGGCCACGCCTCCCGCCAGCCGGCCCAGGGATTCGAGTTTCTGGGATCCCAGGAGCCTATTCTGGAGTGCGCGCTGTTCCTCCTCCGACTTCTTGACGCCCGTCAGGTCGTTGAAAAGGGTCACGATCTCACCCGAGGGCAGGCGGTAGACGTCGTACTCCCTCCAACCGCTGGTCCGTTCATCCTCATAGAGAAAGGCCGGCACGTGTTCGCTTTCGCCGGTGCGCCATACCCGGCGGAACACCTCCGGGAGACCCACCCGGCCGTAACCCGGGAAAACCTCCTCAAGTCGCTTTCCGCGCACCTGCCCGCGATCAATGCCCTCCATCTCCTCGGCCGCATAGTTGACATCCGCAATGAGAAATTCCTCCGCGTCCCCCCCCACCTCGTAGACGACCACTCCGCTCTTCATGTTGTCAAAGATGGCGCGGAAGCGGGCCTCGCTTTTTCGCAGGCGCTGCTCGGTCCGATGCAGGGTACGGGTGCGGCTTTCAACGCGCCTTTCCTGGCGGGCATAGAGGAGGGCGTTTTCAATGGCGATGGCCGCCGGGCTCGCCAGTCCCATGAGCAACTGGAGGTCTTCCTTACGGAAGCCGTGGGGCGCGTGCAGGGAATCCACATAGATGGCCCCACGAATCTTGGAACGGCTGACGAGGGGAACACACATGACGGATCGGATCTTGAGGGCCTTGATGCTGTCGGACAGATCCGCCTCCAGCTCCGAACTGGTATCCGCCATGGTCACGGGCTTTCCTTCCTTGATCACCCGGTTCACGATGGTCCGGCTGTAATCGATACTCGTGTGCTTGCCGTCCTGCCTGGATCGGGCGATGGTCTCGGACAACCTCCCCGTGTCTCCGTCCAGCAGCAGGACCGCGCCCCTGTCGATGCGCTTGAGGCAGTCGAAGAGATACTCCATGACCTTTTCGAGAATATCGTTGATGTCCAGCGACTGGGTCAAGGCATTGGATACCTTGTACATGAGCTGCAGGTTCTTCAGGTTGGTGAGCGGCCTGTCACGGTAGGGACCCGAGCCGAGATAGTCCCTGAAGCCCTTGGGGAACTTCACTGCGTGCCGGACCAGTGTGCCCCCCACGCTGAATTCCCGATCCAGGCACATCAGGGTGCCGCCAACTGCAATGGGGTGGCCCTCTTGCACCTCCACCTCCTCGCCCGGGCTCAGGAGCCGACCGTCCAGGTAGGTCCCGTTGGTGCTCTTGAGGTCCTGGATGAAGAAGCGTTCTTCCCGCCGGACGATCCTCATGTGACGGGCGGAAATGGAAGGGTCTTTGAGCCTGATGTCGTTCTGTTCCGACCGCCCGAGATACTGGGTGTCCTTTTTCAGTTCAAATGACTCCCCTTTGTCAGGACCTTCCAGGATGAAAAGTTTGAGCATGGCGAAACCTCCCCGAAACGCTGAACGCCGTGGGTGGAAGGGCTGGGATTTCAGGCTCATGCCGCGAAGGGCCCCCCGGGGGGCCTTCGGGCTAACCCAGGAGCCTTTCGATGTGATCTTTCAGCACCGCCATCTTCACGGGCTTGGCCAGGACCAGGTCTGCCTTTCTTTCCAGGGCCGCGGCTTCGGGCTCCTTTCCATACCCCGTGATGGCGATGACCGGAATTTCAGGCCTTCTCTCTTTCAGGGCCGTCACCACGCCCACGCCGCTCACATAGGGCATGACGATATCGGTGATCACCAGATCGTATGCAGCAGAATCCAGGAGTTTCATCCCTTCCATGCCGTCGGCCGCGCTGATCACCCCGTAACCCAGGTATTCCAGGTGCTTGATCATCATGGACAGGACGTCCGGATCGTCCTCGATCACGAGGATGGTCTTCCGAGGTTTATCGCTCATATGCCTTGTCTCCCGTTCCTGCGCCGGGGTTTGCCGTGGGACGCTCCGGGGAAGTTTTCTCCCCGGGCGCCCACCTTTTCCCCGTGGTTTCCGACCTCACCGGATGCTTTCCAGGTATGCGAGGTCCTGTTCCTGGGTGTTCTTGGTCCCAATGGCCAGGACTGTGATCCTGCCCCGGGTGTCTTTCTGATAATAGAGCCTCCCCGAATAGGAGAAATCCACCTCCAGGACGTTCATCTTGCCGCCCTTGCCGAAGACCTTTCTCCTTACGGAAACCAGGCTGTCATCCCGATCGAGGTGCTGAATAACCTCCTCTGCCTTGAGCTGGAATTCCCCCGTGAGTCCGCTGAAGCCCGTAAGGGCCCTCTCCGTGAAGGTGAGGTTCTTGTAAAGGACCCGGAAGCGCTTGGCAGCGGCGGCCGCCTGCTTTTGCCTTTTGCGCGGATGTCGCGTTTTCGCCCGCAACCGGTCCAGTTCCTCGCGCAGCCTCAGGGCCTCCTGCTCAAGCTCCTCCTTGAGATCCTTCTGGCTCTGGAGACCCGTCTCCAATTCTTCCATCTCTTCGAGCAGCGCGTCAACGTCTTTCGAAAGGCCTTCCTTGTCCTTGCTCAGATGCTCGATCCGCCGGAGATAGCCGTTTTGCTTGGCCTCGATTTCCTTCAACGCCCCCCGGGTCTGATCCAACTGGCCGGAAAGGCGCTCGATGACGGCCCTGCGGTCAGCTTCGAGGGCCTCGACCCGGCGCATGCCCCTGCGCACGAAGGCCCTGAGGACCAGGGCCGCAGCGAGCAGATAGACCAGGAGGATTGAATTGGAAATCCAACTGTTGTGTGCGACCTTGAGGTTCAGGGAAACGACCAGCCCCTCGTTGAGCAACCGGTAATTTTCCGTGGCCACAGCCATGTAATGGGCCGCGTCAAGGGGGTCGTCTTCTGTTCCGGCGGTTCCTGGCTCCAGCTCCGCCACAGGGTAGAGGATCCGGTTGTCCCCCGTCTTTACAAGGATCCGGGCCCGCACGCCCAGGCGGTACTTGAGGCTTTCGGACAGATATTTTCCGATATTCCTGTTGATCTCTTCGACCAGGGAATAGCGTCCTTCGTAAAGGGCTTCCTGATCCTGGACGATGATGCGGTTGAGCCGTTCGGATTCCCGTCGCTGCCAGTAACTCTCCAGACCCTGGATCGTCAGGATGTAGCACAGGGGGGGCAGAAAGATGCATAGGAACAGTATGCGATAGGGGAACCTGTTCATGGCAGCGTGCGGGGCGCCCGCGGGCGGGGGCGCCCGGCATCCTCCCTCCCCTAACCCTTGGGTCCGCCTGCCCGAATGGCCTCCAGCGTCTTCCTCGCCTCCCGGGCTCCCTTGAAGGTCTTTGAGAGGCTCAAGGCCTTTTCCAGGGCCTCCCGGGCCTTATTAGGCTGGTTGTTCTTGAAGTAGGCCATCCCGAGGTGATAGTTGATGACCGGATTATCAGGGCTTTTCTCCAGGCTGTCCCTGAATTCGGAGATGGCGCTCGGGTATCGTCCCTTGAGGTAATAGACCCAGCCCAGGGTGTCCATCACGCCGGGATTGTCGGGTAGTTGTTCTTTGGCGATCTGGGCATAATTCAAGGCCTCGTCTATGTTGAGACCCCGCTCGGCAAGGTTCCATGCCAGGTTGTTGGCCGCGGGACCAAAGTCTTTCTTGACCTCCAGGGCCTTGCGATAATAGCTCTCGGCCTTTTTCCCGTCTCCCAGGTGGTCATAAATGGCACCCACCGCGAGGTATGAGGCCAGTTGCTTGGGGTTTTTCTTGAGGATCGCCTCGTGCTGGGCGATGGCCTCCTTATAGCGTTTCTCGCTCACGTAGATCCTGGAAAGGGCCAGGTAGGGGCCCAGGATATTGGGGTTGGTCTGAATGGACTTCTCGAACAAGGCCCGGGCCCTGTCTTTGTCTTTCCGGGCCATGTATACCGTACCCTGCAGATATTCAATCCGGGCCAGTGTCAGCGAGTTGTCCTTGACCCGCTTCTTCTGTGCCTCGCACAACCGCAGGGCCTGATCCGACTTACCCTCCGCAGTCAGCAAACTCACCAGGAAGGTGAGGGCATCGATCTGTCCCGGGTTGAGGTCGACGGCCTTTTGAAAGGCCTCCCTCGCCTTTTCCCGGCGCTTCGTCATGTTGTAGAGGAGCCCCAGCTTCACGTATCCCGAGGCCCGATTGGGAGCCAGCTCCACCACCTTCAGATAGGAGGCCTCCGCCCCTTTCACGTCCCGCTCAAGGAGCCGCAGGCCGCCGTCCAGGGTCAAGGCCTTGATATTATTGGGAGCCAGTGCCAGGATCTTGTCCACCTGCTCCCGGGCCCTCTCCTTGTCGCCCTGCCTGATGTACCTTTCCGCAAGGATGAGGCGGGCGTCCACCAGGCGCGGGTTGAGTTCCACGGCCTTGACCAGATCCTTTTCGGCCAGTTTTCGCTCGCCCTTCCCCAGGAGGGCCAGTGCCTTGAAGTAATGGGCCCGGGCATCCCGTGGCCTCTCCCGCACCACCAGATCGAACCGCCTCAGGGCGTCGGCCACGTCCCGTTTCATGAGGGAGAGCCTGCCCTTAAGGAAATTGGCCCTAACGTGGCCCTTGTCCTTTGCCAGGACCCGGTCCACGGCCTTTTCCGCCTCCGCAAACTTTCTGAAATCAAAGTGAAGCCGGGCGATGGCCACCTGGATTCCCGGGTCGTCCTTCTTGATTTCCGCGGCCTTGTTCATGGCGGACAGGGCCTTTTCATAGTTCCGGGCCCTGATGTGGAACCCGGCCAGGTTCATGAGCGGTCCCACATCGCCCGGCGGGGCCTTTTCAACAGCCTCCATGTACGTCTTTTCCGCAAGTTCGGGTCGCCGGGTGCCTTCATAGAAACGGGCCAGTATGGGCAGGACCTGGTAGCGGGCCTCGGCCTTTTCCAGCATTTTCTTGAGGAGTTCTTCGGCCTTTCGAACCTCACCCCTGCGGGTATAGATGGTGGCGAGTTCCACATAGGGCACACGGGCCTTGGGCTCCAGCGCGAGTGCCTTGAGATAGGACTGTTCGGCCTGGGACAGGTCCCCTTTCAGGAGACTGAGCCTGGCCAGGGAGAGGTGGCTCTTGAACTGGTCCGGATCCAGGGAAATGGCCTTCTTGAGGGTTTCGATGGCCTCGTCGGTCTTCCTTTCCTGGACCAGGACCCCGGAAAGCAGCATCAGGGCTTCGATATTTTCAGGGGATTCGGCAAGGATCAGCTCGGCCTTTTTCCGGGCATCAGCGGTCCTTTTGCCCAGGAGAAAGATCTGGCCCATTTTCAGATGGGCCTTCAGATTTTCAGGGTTTGCGGAAACCGCCCGCGCAAAGGACTGGAAGGCCTCCCTGCCCTTCTTGACCCGGAGATAGGCCTCCCCCAGCTCGTAGTAGGCCTCGTCGTTGTGGGGGTTGAGCTGGACGGCGTTCCGGAACTCGATCACCGCCTTTTCGAATTCACCTTTCTGCACGTATTCCCGTGCCTTGCTAAGGTGTTGGGCCTCCTTTTCCTCTTTGCTCGCACAACCTCCCGTGAAGGCCGCCAGCAAGAGCAATGTAAACGCCGCTGCGAAAACCCCTCTCCGGGATCGGATCATGTTCTGCACGACAGACTCCTCAGGGTCTTGTGTTCACCCAGGGCCGGGATACCCCCCCGCGGCACCCGGGCCCGGCACATCACCGGCAGGCTGTCCACAAATTACCACGCCGGATGATGTGACATTCAACTTATTGAAATTTAGGATTAAAATGCCTATCTCTTCGGATAAGGCCAGCGCCTTTGGGCTCCATATCGGCCATGTATCGGCCCGAGCTCGTCCGGATTTTTCAACGGCCTGCTAAAAAAGGTTCGACATCCCGCTCAGGAGGCTAAAGCCTTTTGTCTCTGGAAAGATACGGATAATCCCTCACCCCTGTCGGACATTGTTCAGGTAAAATACCGTTTGCACCAATCGATGTCAAACACCCAATGAATAAGACACGTGGATCTTCAGGGCGCGATCCTTGCATAAGGGGACGCGGCGACCTTACGCCGGGAAAGCATCCTAGGCGCCCCCCCCTTTCCGGCAAGGAGTCGTGCGGGGTTGCCCTCGGCAAAAGAACGGGCTAGGATGAAGGTGTTCACGTGATGCGCCGTGTTTGGGAAAATTCTCAGGTATCACGGAAGGCCGGCGCTTCGTGAATCGCCGGTGACCGGATGAACGATTCCGTCTCAAAAATCCTCCAGGAACGGCCTTTGGTCTCATCCGCCCCATGCCGGATCGACGCAGGCGGTACGTGGGACATCCCTGCCATGGCCCTTCCCCTGGCAGGCGCCGTTCCCACCACCGTGAACCTGGCCATATCCCCGGGAACCGTCGTGCGGCTGGAGGCCTTCGATCCCGGCTGGGTCTCCATTTCTTCGGAGGGGTTCGTACGAATCGAGACACACCCCGGCCACGAACTGCCGTTCCACGGCCCGTACGGGCTTTTCTTCGCGGCTGTTTCCCATTTCGGGTTCCACGGCCTCAGGATAGCCATCCGGGCGGGTCTCCCGGTACGATCGGGCCTCGGGGGGTCCAGCACGGCGCTGGTGGCCCTGCTCCACGCCCTGAGCCGGCTCCGTGCGATCCTGGGAGGAAAGCCCCTGCGCCGGGAAGGCCTTCTCCGACTGGGGTTCCTGCTGGAAGACGCGGTGAGCAACGGCCATTGCGGGATGCAGGACCAGGCCGCGGCCGTCTATGGCGGGGTAAACCAGTGGGTCTGGCGCTTCGGCGGCGGTTTATGTCCGTTCAGCAGGAAGCCGCTGCTGGACGCCCGCGGCCGGGCCGCCCTGTCTGCAAGGATCCTGGTGGCCCACAGCGGGAAAAGCCACGTCTCCTCCCGGACTAACAGGAAATGGATCGGCGGGTTTCAGGATGGGACCACCCGAAGGGGCTGGCTCCGGGCCAATGAAATCACCCACAGCCTCGCACGCGCGCTGGAAAAACGGGATTGGGAAGGGGCTGCAGGATTTCTGCGTGAGGAGATGGCGGTGCGCCGAAAAATTACGCCCGAGGCACTGATCCCCCTCACCCACCGTCTCATCGACCGTGCCGAAAGGTTGGGATGCGGCGCCAGGTTCGCGGGGGCGGGCGCAGGCGGCGCCGTGTGGGCCCTGGGGGAGAAGGGAAAAATCCGGCGGCTGCGGCAGGCATGGGAGGAACTCCTTCGTCCCCACAGGGGGGCGGGGATCCTGGATTGCCGGGTGCACGGGCGCGGCGTGCACGCGCCGCGGGGCTGAAACATAGACGCACGAACCGTCCCCGGATCAAACCCCGGAGGAGGGCATCCCGATTCCGGCCCTTGCGGGTCTCCACCTCCACAAGAGGAGTGATGACATGGCGAAAAAAACCTTGATCTTTTTCCTGATGCCGGCGCTCACGCTTGCCCTTTGCACGGCCGCGCCCGCCCGGGCATCCGAGACCAGGATTTCGGTTACCATCGCGGCCGGGGGGGTGGGATGTGGCCTGGGGCTCTTCTTCTATTACGTCTCCTCTTTTTTACCCGATCGAGGGATCCCGGCCGTAAGACCTGCCCTGGCAGCCTGGAACGGTTGCGGGGTCACGTGGGGAATCCCCCGAATCCGGGCCGAATCCCCCGCGGGGGATCCGTTCCGACCGCGCACAGTCCCTTCCTGGCAAGTGGATCTATTCCGGTGGGAGTTTTGAAATAACTAGTTCTTGATCGCGCCGTACAGTGAACCCACGTCCCCGTCCTCGAAAAAGGGGCGAAACTCCCACAGCAGGGCGTTGGTGGCCTGTTCCACCATCAATACGTCCAGTTCCGAGACCAGCCGCATGTCGAGCCCCTCCACCACCCGGCGAAGCTCTTCAAACTCGGCAAGGAGCTCCTCGTTTTCGTATTCCCGGCCGATACGTCGCTGCACGTCCATGATTGCCCCGATGCAGCTTTCCACCCGCAGCCGGTATTTGTACTGCCGATCCATGCGGCCTTGCCCTTTCACATCCTGCCCACTTCCTCAAGGGTCTCCATGAACACCTTGTAAAACCGCTTGTTCTCCATGACACCCTTTTTCAGGATCACGGCCAGACGGCCCAGGTCGCTTTCGTTCACCACCAGGTTGGCGCTTCGAGCAAAAGCGGTCATGGGATCCATGGTGCGAAAGTCCGCCCCCACCAACACCAGATAAACCCGCCTGCGGGACGACATGGGTTGATGGTCCAGAAAATGGGTCACCGGGCTCTGGTCCAGGTCGATCCCGTCGAACCCGTCCGGGACGATCACCACGGCGAACTGATGAAGGCGGAGCTTTCCCAGTGCGTCCCGTGTGTTTTTCGCCTCCAGGCACTTGTAACCCAGTGATTCCACCGCCTCGCGCATCATCCGGCTCTGGGCCTCATTGTTTCCCATGACGAGGGCCATCTCCACCCCTTCTTCAAAGGCGTCGAGGGCCGCCTCGTCGTCGGCGAACTCGTAGTCTTCCTCATTTACCCCGAGCCTGGGACCTCCGGAGGTAACTTCCCCCGGGCCGGTTGAAATTTCCCCGTCTTCCCCCCTGGGGCCGATCGTCATCCTGTGTTTGCAGCGGGGGCAGCTTATGCTGATCCGCTGCCCGACGGGGATCTTTTGGTCCGGTATATTCAGACGGGTTCCGCATTCCTCACAGGTAATTTCCATGCGATTTCGCTCCTCGGCTCAAGATCGGCGGCACCCCCGGCTCGCCGCGCTACTTCTTGATCTTCTTTTCGTATTCCCGGTCGATTTCGAGGTCCTCGATGTCGGTCGTCTTCTCTCCCCTGGCCGCCCTGATGGCGTCGATGGCGCGGCCCACCACGGCCCGCCTGGATGCATAACTCAAGGCCACATCTTCGGTGATCTGCCCCCGGCGGTAGAGGTCTGAAATGGACTGGTCGAAGGTCATCATGCCGAAGGTCCGGCTTTGCTCGATGATCTCGTAAAAGGTCTTCCCCTCCTCCTCGCCGTGGAGGATGGCGTCCTTGACGCGCAGGTTGCTGCCCATGATCTCGAAAGCGGCGATTCTGCCTCCGCCCTTTTTGGGCAGGAGCCTCTGGCAGGCGATCCACCGCAGCGTGTCGGCCAGCCGTACCCGGACCTGGTTTTCCTCTTCCTGGTCGAACATGCCCACGATCCTGTTTATGGTCTGACCCGCGTCCACCGTATGAAGGGTGCTGAGGACCAGGTGCCCGGTCTCAGCGGCGGTAAGGCCGATCTCAACGGTCTCACGGTCGCGCATTTCGCCCACCAGAATCACCTTGGGCGCCTGGCGCAGGGCGGCGCGCAGACCAGTGGCAAAGCTCTCGAAATCGGTTCCCAGTTCCCGCTGGTTGAAAGTGGACCGCTTCTGCGAATGGACATACTCCACCGGATCTTCCAGGGTCACCACGTGGACCGACAACCGCTCGTTGATCTCGTTGAGCACGGCGGCCAGGGAGGTGGACTTACCAGTACCCGTCGCACCCGTAACCAGGATGATCCCGTTCCGCTCCCCGGCCATCTTGAGAAAGGCCTCCGGCAGTCCCAGTTCCTCGACCGTGGGGACCCGGTTGGCCAACTGTCTCATAACGGTGGAAAAATATCCCTTCTGAGAAAAGATGTTGACTCGGAATCGGGCCTTGCCCGCCAACTGGTAGGAGGCGTCGCAAGAACCTTCCTTCAACAGGGCCTTGGTCAACCTTCGGTCTCCGTTGATCAGGTTCAACGCGAATACCTCGGCCTGGAAGGGAGTCAGCCTCCGGATGGGGGGGTTGACGGAAACGGGCTTCAACTCTCCGTCCGCCTCCACCTGGAACGGCTTGTCCACCGTGATGTTGAAGTCCGACACGTTGTCGTAGGACTCGAGCATGGTGGTCAGGATGCTGTCGATCTGCTGCTTTTTCATGACCCGCCACCTCCCTGTGTGTTTGTGGTGACCGGTTTTCCCCCCGCGCCCCTAGACCTCGGTGAAATCTGCGGGCGGGTTTTTCAGAAAAGGGAGAAATTTGGATTTTTCCACGGCCTTGGTGTAGGCGTCCTCGGCGCTGATGATCTTTTTCTTCAACAGTTCCATGATGGAATCATCCAGGGATTGCATGCCGTATTTTTTCCCGGTCTGGATCATGGATGGGATCTGGAATGTCTTTCCCTCACGGATGAGGTTCCGCACGCCCGGCGTGGCGATCATGATCTCAAGGGCGGCCACGCGGCCTCTTCGGTCAATGCGCTTGAACAGGGTCTGACTGATCACGGCGCGGATGCCGTCGGCCAGGGTGTTCCGCACCTGTTCCTGCTGGTTGACCGGAAACACCTCGATAACGCGGTCCACGGTCTTGGAGGCGCTCATGGTGTGAAGGGTGCCGAACACCAGGTGACCCGTGGCCGATGCCTCAATGGCCAGGGATATGGTCTCGAGGTCCCGCATCTCGCCCACCAGGATGATGTCCGGGTCCTCGCGCAGGGCGCCCCGAAGGGCCGCACTGAATGACCTCGTATGGATACCCACTTCCCGGTGGTTTACAATGGCCCGTTCGCTCTTGTGCACGAACTCGATGGGATCTTCTATGGTCAGTATGTGGTCCTTCCGGGTGAGGTTGGCTTCGTGGACGATGGCCGCCAGCGTCGTGGACTTACCGCTTCCCGTAGGCCCCGTCACCAGGACCAGGCCCCTGGGTAGGGTTGCCAGTTTCTGAATCACCTTGGGGAGCCCCAACTGCTCGCATGTCATGATCTCGGACGGAATTTCACGGAAGACCGCGGCAACCCCGTTTTTCTGCAGGAAAAAGTTGGCCCGGTACCGGGCAAGTCCCGGGATTTCATATGCGAAATCCACGTCCCCGGTTTCTTCAAACACCTTGATCTTGTCCTCCGGGGCGATCTCGTAGAGCATGGCCTTCAGGGTATCATTGTCCAGCTCCTTGTATTTTACCCGCTCCATGTCCCCGTCGATCCTCAGGACGGGCTGCTGACCTGAGATCAGGTGCAGGTCCGATGCCCCCTGGTCGTTCATCAGCTTGAAAAATGCATCGATCTGGGCCATTTCTTCCTCCCCCTAACTGCGAAGGACGATATCCTTCCCTGGGCGTTCGGATTTTTCACGGTTTCCGGCAAGAGGGCGCTCTGCTTGAAGATGCGGGACATCGTCATTATACCCGGTGATAGTGTCCATTCAACCAAAAAAGAATACCCTAGATTGTACAAAGCCCCGGGCCCACCGCGCGCCCCGGCACTCCCCGTCATATCCGGAAAGCGCATAATCCCCAGAAATCTTATTCGGCATGTTTTTTTCGGCCATGAAGAAATTCGGCGGTCCTGCGGTTGACAGCACCTCCGCAGATGGGATAAGATTCCGATCAGTGCCCGTACCCTAGAGAGGACAGGGTGATCCCAGGAAGATGCCGGGGGACAGCCAGTCTCGCGGGAGAGGGGCGGGCCTTCAGATGTGTGTCGGGCTTGCTTCGCGCGCCTTGCGGGCGGCGAAGCGGTCGGCCGATTCACTTCCCAGCGTCACCGCCTGGATCGCCGATCAGGGCAGACCGGGACGGTCACATGGCCTTGTGCATCATCCGGCACCGGGGCGAAGGATGAGATCCATGCTTGTCCCGGCACGTCGTGGTCAATGCGTATCGTCCCCAGGTCCTCCAGGTCTGTTTGGAGGACTTTTTTTCGCCCGCCTGTCCGACCTTTTCCCGTGAACCCTGATGCGCACAGGAGGTTTCCATGGAACGCGCAAAAGTGACCATTGCTGATTTTCAGGAGAAGAAAAGGCAGGGCCGGAAAATCACCATGATGACGGCCTATGATTTTCCCACGGCAAGCCTCGTGGACCAGGCCGGCATCGACTCCATTCTCGTGGGCGACTCCCTTGGCATGGTAATGCTGGGCTACCAGAGCACCGTGCCGGTCACCATGGACGAGATGATTCACCACTGCAAGGCCGTGGTCAGAGGGGCGGCCTCGAGCTTCATCATAGGGGACATGCCATTCATGTCCTATCAGGTGAGCATGGATAAGGCCATAGAGAACGCAGGCCGCTTCGTGAAAGAGGCCGGCTGCGACGCGGTAAAACTGGAAGGCGGAACCGAGATGGCCCCCGTGGTAAAGGCAATCGTGGATGCGGGCATCCCCGTGTGCGCGCATATCGGGCTCACCCCCCAGACCGCCACCAAACTGAGCGGATTCAAGGTCCAGGGGAAGGACGCCGAGAGCGCCAGGGAGATGGTCCGCTCCGCCAAGGACCTGGAGGACGCAGGGGCCTTCATGATCGTCATGGAATGCATCCCCGATCTCCTGGCCCAGAGGATAACCCGCGAACTGGCGATTCCCACCATCGGCATCGGCGCGGGCAAGGACTGCGACGGGCAGGTGCTGGTCTACCATGACCTCGTGGGTCTTTTCGAGCGTTTCACACCGAAATTCGTAAAGCAGTACATCAACCTGGCCCCCCTTGTGAAAGAGGCCCTCACGAGCTTCCGAGAAGAGGTGGAAAGGGGTGCCTTCCCCGGCCCGGAGCACAGCTTTGCCATGAAGCCCGAGGAGGCGGAGAAGCTTTGACACCCCGGCGAGGCCGAAACAATCCGGCAAGGGAGATCAGATATGAAAATACTGGTTGTGGGACCAGGCGCCATGGGTTGCCTCTTCGGGGCGGGGCTCGCGCGCGCAGGTCATGACGTCACCCTGCTCGATTATCGCCCCGAACGAGCACAACAGATCATGGAAAAGGGCGTGAGGGTGGAAACGCCCGAAGAGACTTTCCACGTCAAGATCCCAGCGATCACGGCGCCGCCCCCCGACAGCCCCGACCTGGTCCTCGTTTGCGTCAAGGCCAACAAGACACGGGAAGCGGCCCTTCCCCTCCTCCCGTCTTGCGACACCCACACCCGGGTGCTCAGCCTCCAGAACGGGCTGGGAAACCTGGAAGCCCTTGTGGAGATCTTCGGGCCGGGCCGGGTGCTGGGGGGTGTCACGGCCCAGGGGGCCACGGTACTGGGCGATGGCCACGTCCGGCACGCGGGCCGGGGAGAGACCCTGGTGGGCCCTGCGGGCCCCGAGGCCGGGCCCGTCTCGCCGGTGGTGCGCGTGTTTGCCGAGGCCGGATTTCCGGCCCGGGAAGCCCCTGACGTTCACCAGATCATCTGGGGAAAACTGATCGTCAACGTAGGGATCAACGCCCTGACCGCGCTGACCAGGCTCAAGAACGGAAGGCTCGCCCATGTAAAAGGGACCCGCCTGGTCATGGCAGACGCGGTGGCGGAGGCCGCGGCCGTGGCGGGGGCCATGGGGATCGACTTGCCTTACGAAGACCCCCTTGCCCGCGTGCTGGAGGTATGTGCCGCCACGGCCGACAATGTGGCCTCCATGCTGCAGGACGTCCGCAACAGACGACCGACCGAGGTGGCCCACATCAACGGGGCCATCGTGCGGGAAGGATCGCGCCTGGGCATCCCCACCCCGGTGAACCGAACCCTCGCATCACTGGTGGAGGCCCTGCAGGAAACATACGGAGAAGGGGTCTTCTGACAGGGTGTTGGAAAACGCGGCCGGCGCAAAAGTATTTCAGCACCCTGCAGATGCCCGCCCCGGATCCACGGTCGGCCCGAATCACCGGGCATGGAAAGCCGCCGTTGAGAATCACACCCCCCTGCGGCTTGAAACTGCCCTTAAAGGACCTGGGGGATACCTTCGCCCTCTTCCGGGGCCTTTTCCGACGAAAAGGCCCCGGGAGCAGGGCCTATTCCCGCAGCTCTCACGAAAGAGCCTCCCCCCGCCAGCCTTATTCTCAAAACCCACGCCCTCATGGGGTCCCCCGTCCGGTCCCCGGCGCCGCACGCCTCCCCGGGGCCCAAATGCCTTGCATTCCTCGGGCCTGCCCCTATACTGAACCCCCTGAGACACCAGGCCTTTGTAAGGCCCGGCGGTCACGGCCGGATGACGGGACCGCCTTGCCAGACATAAACCACTGGACTTCTCATGCCGTTTCATTTCAAAATTTTCGTCACCCTCTTCATGGCGATCTTCGTCACCACCACGGGGGCCGGGCTGGTAGCCCCGCTCCTTCCCATCTACGCCCATACCCTCGGGGCGGGAAGTTTCGAAATCGGTCTCATCTTCGGCTCCTTCTCCCTGACACGAAGCCTTTTCGTACCATATTTCGGGAGACTCTCGGACCGGAAGGGAAGAAAACAGTTTCTGACATGGGGACTCGCCCTGTACTGTTCCCTGTCTGTACTCTACGCCCTCTCGCGTCAGGTGGAGGCCCTGATACTCATCAGGATGGGCCAGGGATTTGCCTCTGCAATGATCCTGCCGGTGGCACAGGCCTTTGTGGGGGAAATCACGCCTCTCGGAAAAGAAGGACGTCTCATGGGTCTTTTCAACCTCTCCCTCTTCGGCGGCCTCAGCCTGGGGCCGGTGCTGGGCGGAATGGTCCGGGACACGTTGGGCATGGAGGCGGCCTTCCTGGCAATGGGGGCCCTGGCCCTGATGGGTTTTCTCCTCTGCCTGATTTTCTTGCCCGCCCGCGGGGCGCACCGCAAACCCGGAAGCGTATCGCGGACCGGGGTGCCGCAGGGGTATCTGGTCCTCCTTAGAAACCCCACCCTGGCCGCGCTTTTCATCTTCCGGGTCTGCTTCACCACCTGCGTGGGCATGACATGGACCTTCATCCCCTATCTGGCGGGCACGACGCTCGGTCTGTCGAGCACCGCCATCGGTGTGGTGGTGATGGTGAACGTCCTCATCGCGGGCTCCCTGCAGGCGCCCATGGGATACGTCGCAGACCGTTACAACAAGACCCTGCTGGTGGTGGGGGGAGGGATTGCGGGAGCCGGGGCCATGCTCTGGTTCAACCTGGCCGGATCCTTCCGGGATCTCTTCCTGGCCAACGCCTTTTTTGGAATGGCGGGGGGCGTCTCACTTCCCGCCCTCATGGCCCTGGGAGTGGTGCAGGGCAGAAGTTCCGGGTCCATGGGCGCCGTCATGGGGTTACTGGCCATGGCCCACAGCGTGGGCATGCTTGCGGGTCCCCTGGTGGCGGGTGCCTTGCTGGACCTGACCTCTTTCACAGTGATTTTCGGCCTGGGGGCTGGTATCATGTTTCTGGGAACCGCGATCTTCCTGGTCTGCCGCCCTGCTTCAGGACCCTAAGACCGTGCGGCAACCGCCCGGCGGCACGAACAAGCCCCCGGAGGACGACAAAGACACCGACTTGTGAAGAACTCCGGGACGCACGCACCGTGGCGCCCCGAATCATGAAACGGAGGAACAGGATTCATCCCATGACCGAGCTATCCACCGGGTATATCGAAGTCGATCTCCTTCCCCGGGACGTGGATTCGCCGGATCATCCCGAGGTCAAGAAATTCCGGCGGATCCTCCAGGAAATAGCCGATGAATACGACTGTTCCATCACCTATTTCGATGTGCACGAGGGCACGGTCACCTTTTCCGTGGACGATGATGCGGTCATGGCGGAAATCATCCGCATCCTGGAGGAAAAATGAGTTGCCTCCCTCCCCCCGGACCCGGCGATCGAAAGAAAGCCGTTGGCAGGGTGAACCTTGAAAACGTGGCCGTGGTCCTGGCGCAGCCTCAGATCCCGGAAAACATCGGCTCCGCGGCCAGGGCGGCCCACAACATGGGGATCGGCCGCCTCGTTGTGGTCGATCCCAAGAATTGCGACCTGAGCCGCATCGTCAAGACCGCCACAGGCACGAGCATCGACCTGGTGGAGCGCATGGAGGTGTATGAGGACCTCAAGGAGGCCCTGGGTCCCTTCCAGTACGTGGCGGGTACCACGGCGCGCATCGGCTCCCTGCGCCCCGCTCTCACCACGCCCCGCAGGCTCGCCATGGACCT
This sequence comes from Deltaproteobacteria bacterium, assembly GCA_019307945.1. Lineage (GTDB taxonomy): Bacteria > Desulfobacterota > DSM-4660 > Desulfatiglandales > Desulfatiglandaceae > B17-G16. Next base: position 29,751 of record JAFDIS010000004.1, read on the forward strand.
GATCTCCATTTCCCGGGAAAACCTGGTGGCGCTCCTGTTCGGCCCCGAGGACCGCGGTCTGTCAAACGAACAACTCCGCTATTGCCACACCATCACCCATATCCCCACCGCCGATTTTCGTTCCCTGAACCTGGCCCAGGCCGTGATGATCCTGTGCTACGAGATCTTTCTCGCATCCGCGGACCCGCCCCAGCCTCCCAGCCCCCGCCTGGCGAATAAATTCGAACTGGAAGGCATGTACGAGCACTTGAAAACCGTGCTCACGCGCATCGGCTTCCTTGACCCCCAGAACCCGGAGCACTGGATGCTCAACATCCGCAGGTTCTTGAGCCGGGTTCCACTCAGGGCCAGGGAGGTGCGGGTCATCAGGGGTATCTGCCGGCAGATGGACTGGTATGCCAGGCAACTGGAAAAGAAGAAACGAGATCAGGCCTCCCCGCCTTCAGACCCCGCCATGCGGACATAGGCCGTGCGGAACTCGGGCCACAGCTCCAGGCCCAGACGGTTCTGGGTCGCCATTACCGTGTCGAGTGCCGTGCGGTCCGTGAGGGGATTGATGAGAACCGCCCGCAGGACCACGATGGACTGCGGCCTGTAGCGGGTGGACTCCAGGGTCGTCCTGGACACGAAGGTGGTATCGTCCGTCCTGAGGGCCTTGTGCAGTTTCACGTTGAGGGCGTTGACGATAGTGTTGACCTTCTTGATCCTGCCTTCCAGCTCGCGGGCCCGGTTCCTCTCCTTTGCCCCGGCTCGCTCGTCGAGCCAGGCGCCCAACCGATCCCGCACCTCGGCGGGGATGAAACGGTAGTTAAGGATGAAGAGTTCGGGATGGTTGAGGATCTCGAAATTCCCGCAGGTCTCGAGCATTTCGCGGAAGGCGTCCGTGGTCTCCTTGGCATGCCTGAAAAGGAGGCCGTAACCCTCGCGACCGATGATCTTCAGGGCCGCCCACGGCTTGAGGGAGGCAAAGGGCCTTGAACCCTCCACCGTGAATCTACCCGTATCCACGGAATTGCGACGGATGATGTACCGGGAAGAATGACGGATGGTGTTGAGGTCCCTTTCGTTTCGAAACAAGACCACACCCATGCTCATGGGACAATAGAGCAACTTGTGGGCGTCGATAGACACGCTGTCGGCCCTTTCGATCCCCCGGAAAAGGTGACGGTATTCTTCCACCAGGAGTGCCGATCCCCCCCAGCAGGCATCCACGTGGAAGTGGGCCCCCGCCTCAGCGGCGATCCCTCCCACGGCCTCCAGATCATCGATGTTGCCCGTCTCGGTGGTCCCGGCTATGCCCACCACCGCGATGATCTTGGACCGCTCACCGTCCCTGCCCTCCTGAAGCCTCCGGACCCTCCTTTCGAGCTTTTTGATGTCCATGCGGTTTTGCCCGTCCACCGGCACGGTAATCACGTTTTCCTCCCCCAGGCCCAGGAGGTTGGCGGCCTTGCGGATGGAATAATGTCCCCGCGCCGATACGAGCACCACGCCCCGGGTGTAACCGTAGTGGCGGAGGGCCCGCCCCACCCCTGCGACCCGGAGCCCGGGGAAGTCCCCATCCGGTGGAAAGGCCTTTTCCCGTGCCACCAGGAAGGCGGTGAAGTTGGCCAGGGTCCCGTCGGAGGTGACGTTGCCCAGGGCCACCCTGGGGTTCTGGATGTTCTTCTCGTAAAAGCGGTCCGTCCGGCAGAAGACGAGCCGGTGCATCCACGCAATCAGTTCGCGTTCAACGAAGCTTGAGGCCTTGGCCGTCTCGATCTTGACCTGGTTCTGGTTCAGGGCGGCGATGATCATCTCCAGCAGGATCATGAAATAGGGAATGGCGCTGGTCATGTGTCCGATGTAATGGGGGCTTCCCACTTTGACCGAGTGATCGATCACCTTGGACTTGATTTCTCCCAGCACGTCCTTGATCAGGTGCGGCCCCTCGGGCACGGAGGTCCGGTCGAAGATCCTGCTCAGTTCCGGGAGCGTGATGGCGCTGTGAATTCCGCCCTTTTCCTGAAAGAAGTCGTGGATCATCTCCAACAGTTCGTTGCCGAACTCGATGAACTTGTCGGGCGAGTCCGGCATGATGAACAGCTTGCGCAGATATTCGAGGTTCGCCTCGATTCGTCTGGGCTTTCCGGTCATCTGATCTTTTCCACCGGGTCCCCGGCGGCTCCCGCCTTCCGGAGATAAGGTTGTAACGCCTCCGCCGTTATCATACCCTCGCGCAGGATCCGGGGCGGCGACACACTGACATCCAGGACGGTGGAGGGAGATCGGCCCGGTGTCTCGCCCCCGTCGAGCACCAGATCCAGCCGCGCTCCCAGCGCACTGAGGACTCCCCGGGCGCTCCTGCAGGGGGGCATGCCGGAGATATTGGCGCTGGTCCCGGTGACGGCCCCGCCGAAGGCCGTGCAAAGCCCCCGTGCAAGGGTGTGGCTCGATACCCTGACACCGATCTTTCCGCTCCCCGCCGTAAGCAGAGGCGAGATCCCCTCCGCCGCCTCCAGGACGAGCGTGAGACCTCCCGGCCAAAACCTTTCGGCCAGTTCGTAAGCCAGGAGCGGGACGCGCGCCGCCAGGGCCTCCATGGCCTCGGTGCGGGGGATCAGGAGCAGGATGGGTCTGCCCTCGGGCCTGCCCTTGGCCCGCATGAGCCTTTCGAGGGCCCCCTGACTTTCAGGGTCCGCTCCCAGCCCGTAAAAAGATTCCGTGGGATAGGCCACCACTCCGCCCCGGGCCATTACCTGCGCAGCCCGTTCCAGGGCCTCCATCGCGTCGGGGCCCGTCCGCGCGTGGACCACCAGAGGTCGGTGCCGGGCGTTCAGGTCCTCCAAGGGTTTTCAGCCTCCAGGACTTTTCGGGTCTGCTCCTCCCGGTAGGCCCTGAGCCTCTCATCGAGGTCAGGGTGAGTCAGCGACAGGATCTGAGCCGCCAACACCGCCGCGTTCTTCGCTCCGCCCTTTCCAACGGAAACCGTGGCCACGGGCACGCCCGGCGGCATCTGCACCGTTGCAAGCAGGGCGTCGAAACCCTTCAACGGGGATGAATCGATGGGAACGCCGATGACCGGCCTATGCGTGTGACCCGCCACGAACCCGGCCAGGTGGGCCGCCCACCCTGCACCGGCGATAAAGACGCGCACACCGCGCGCCTCGGCTTCGGCCACATAGGCCCGGGTCTGATCCGGTGTGCGATGTGCGGAGAGAATTCTCACCTCGTGGGGCACCTCCAATGTCTGCAGGAGTTCCACGCATCCCTTCATGACATCAGCGTCCGACGCACTCCCCATGAGGATGGCAACCAAAACCTCTTTCTTGTCCATGATCCGGCTCCTCTCGGCCCCGGGGATGAGGCCCCACTTCCGCGGGACCTACACCTGCCCGGATTTCAATGCACCGACCAGAGGGTATACGATCATCCCGGCAAGCCAGGCTATGTCCTCCGCCGACAGGATCTTGATGATGCTCTCATCGAAGAGGAGGTTTCCCTCAGGCGGGAATTCATCGTCTCCCTCCCACAGGACCAACGCCACCGGGACCCCGGGCAGGGCCTCCACCACAACCCCTTGGTCCCCCTGTTCGAATGGTGTTGCACCGTACAATTTTTGAGCCGCCGTCGCAAGCTTTTCCGGGCAACCACCGAAGGCCCGGACCAGAGGGGCTTTGGCACGATTCTGAAAGGCCCCCAGGTAGAACCGCCCATCGGGGACCTCCTGGTAGGAAATCCATCTATGCAGGGGTCCCACATGTTCGGCCCCTTTCAGATAGTGGAGTACGAGGACCTGTTCCTGAATTGGCATCTGAGACCCCGACTCGGGGCGTTCCACGCGTATTACCGGCCACGTGACCTTCACCGGTCTTCCGAGGAACCGGAAGGTGACGCTTCGTACCCCGCCTTCCCCCCGCTCGCATCGGGCTCCCATACGCCCGGCGATCCGCTCCGGGTCGAGCCCCTCGGCATCTTCGCATGCAAGCTCCAGGGCCTTCTTGTAGTCATCCATTCTCGCCATACTGCAGACTGTCTCCTCCCCCCTGGGGAAACCCCCGGCCGTTCATCAGGGTCTACCCCTTTATTCCTCAACTCTCCGGACCTAAGTGCGTACTGATCCACCAATCCTATGGTTTTGTGCAATAATCGTGTTATAGTATGGGCCGATCCGACAATTCAAGCACTAGATAAGAAAACCGTGCATCGGGAAGAGGGCCCCTGTGGCTGTAAACTGAGGGAGGAAGAGCGCCAGATGGCTCGACGGAAAAAGCGGAGGAAAAAGGATTCCACCCCCAAGGCCCGGACACAACGCCCGGTGCGGTTCAACCCGGCCTTCGAGGGTCTCAAAGGGCTTTCCCTGGCCTCTACGCCCCCCGAAAAAGCGGGGGAAGACGCCGCGCCACCCCAGGAGACCCCGCCCGGCGACGAACAGATATTCCTGGACGCCGTCTCGGACGTAGTCCCCATCCGGGACCCGCGTGGACGAGCCGCACCCACTCCCAATCCCCACCTGCGGCCCGGGCATCGTGCCCCTGACGATGAACTAGAGACCCTCTCCCGCCTCCAGGACCTGGTGGACGGCGTCACCCAAATGGACATCACCTTCAGCGACGAGTATGTGGAGGGTTGCGTGCCGGGGTTCAGCCCCCGCCTGATGAAGCGTCTCAAGAGGGGCGAGTTTCCCCTCCAGGCCCACGTGGATCTTCACGGGCTCACCAAGCGTGAGGCGGCGGTTCGGGTCCGCGAATTCCTGGTCCGGAGCAACCGCCATGGCATGCGATGCGTACTGGTGGTGCATGGCCGGGGACTCAACTCGGAAAACCACATGCCGGTCCTGAAGGATCGTCTTCCGGTGTGGTTGAGCCGTGGGCCTGCCGGAAAAATTGTCCTGGCCTTTTGCACGGCCCGTCCTTATGATGGTGGCACCGGGGCCCTGTATGTCCTTTTGAGAAAAAGGATCGGCGGGGCCCTCTGAGATGGATCGGAAATTCACATGTATAACCTGAAATCAGACGGGGTGTTGAAGACCCCGGCGAGTGCAGGCCAGGCAGAACCGAAGGCGAAAGAGCCGGAGCTTACTATTATGAGCCTGGTTTTACCTGCGCATCAACAAGCGGGGTGGTTTTTCTACGGCCTGCTTGTGGTAAATAGGCACAAATGAGGATGTCAGGGACCTGGAGCACACCATGAAACTGGGAATGGCGGGACTTCCCCTGTCGGGAAAAAAGACCCTGTTCAAGGCCCTGACGGGGGCAAGGGGGGAAGCCGGGCTGTCCCCGGCGCGGCACGCCGAGTCGAACCTTGCCTCCGTCACGGTGCATGATCCTCGTGTGGACCATCTGGCCCGCGTCTACAAGCCCAAAAAAACCACCTATGCCAAGGTGGAATACCTTCTTCCCCCGGAACCCGTCAGGTCCGCGTCCGACAAGGGAGAGTCGGGGGTGTGGAACGCATTGCGCACTTGCGACGGCCTTTTGCACGTTATCCGCAACTTCCCGTCGGCAGGGGGCGCCCCCCATAGTCCGGAACGGGATTTCCGGGACCTGGAAGAAGAGATGATCCTGGTGGACCTCGGGGTGGTGGAAAAGAGGCTCGAGAGGCTGGCCCTGGACCGAAGGCGGGGAAAGAAGCCCGGGGGTGAAGAACAGGCCTTGCTCGAGGCCTGCCGTGACCGACTCACGGAGGGGCTCCCCCTTCGCAACGACAAGACCCTGGCGGGACACCCGGCACTGCGGGGTTTTACATTTCTTTCCGCCAAACCCGTCCTGGTCATCTTCAACAACGAGGATGAAGATGAAGCCGCCCCCGCCTGGAGCGATCCCCCCGAAGGAGTGGACGCATTGGTGGTACGCGCACGGCTGGAAATGGACATCGCCGCAATGGACCCGGACGAGGCCGAGGAATTCCTGGAGGCCTACAACATTCGGGAATCGGCCCTGGACCGCGTAATCCGCTCCTCTTTCAGGATGCTCCGGCGTATCTCATTCTTCACGGTGGGCTCGGACGAAGTTCGGGCCTGGCCCGTGACCGAGGGCACATCCGCCGTGGAGGCCGCCGGCACCGTCCATTCGGACATGGCCAAGGGCTTCATCCGGGCCGAAGTGCTCCCCTACGAGGTGTTCAGGGAATTGGGTTCTTTTCAGGAGGCCAAGAAGGCCGGCCGCCTGCGGCTGGAGGGCAAGGAATACGTGGTTAAGGACGGCGATATCATGCACGTCCGTTTCAACGTGTAGGCGCGGGAGAAGAGGAGGATGGAAAAAATAAAGGTTGGAATCATCGGATCGGGAGGGTACGGCGGCTGCGGGGCCGTGGAACTGCTCCTTCAGCACCCTGCGGCGGAAATCCGGGCGCTCATCGACCTCCAGGACGTGGGCAAACCCATAAGCGCACTCTACCCCCATCTTGAGGGCTTCTGTGATCTGCCCATAATGGCGCCGGATGATCCCGCCTGTCCGGACGATCTGGACGTGGTCTTCTTCGCCACACCTGACGGTGTGGGTCAGAAAGAGGCCGGCCGCTGGCTCGAGCGGGGAGTGAAGGTCATCGACTACAGCGGGGATTTTCGTTTCAACGATCTCGAGATCTACCGCGGTTATGCGTCCCGCATCGGAAGGGAACCGGAACATGCCTCTCCTCACTTGCTGGAGGATTCCGTCTACGGGCTGGCGGAACTGCACCGGGTGGAAATCGCCCGGACGAAAATCGTGGGAAACCCGGGATGTTTTGCGGTCAGTTGTATCCTGGGCCTTGCTCCCGCACTCAAGGAAGGGCTCATCGAGCCCGACTCCATCGTCTGTGATGCCAAGACCGGTGTGTCGGGGGCGGGAAAGAACCCGAACCCCACCTTTCACTACCCCGCCCGATACGAGGCCATGAACGCCTACAAGATCTCGGGTCACCAGCACGTCTATGAAATCGAAAGAGAACTGGGAAGCGTGGCCTCCCACGACATACGGATCACCTTCACCCCACACGTGGTCCCCCTATGCCGGGGGATCCTGAGCACCCTGTACGCCCGGGTGCGGGAGGGTCCGGGCGTGAACGAACTGCTGGAGGTCTACCGCGGGTTTTACGCCCGGGACGCCTTTGTACGTGTGTTCGGCCCTGAATCACCCCAGAGCAGCGTAAACGTCAGGGGGAGCAATTTCTGCAACCTTTCCGTGAACCTGGACGAAAGGACCGGCAGGCTGGTGGTGGTGAGCCTCATCGACAACCTGGTGAAGGGACAGGCGGGAAGCGCGGTCCAGAACATGAACATCATGTTCGGCCTGGAAGAGACCACGGGCCTTTTGAAGCCGGGGCTTTACCCCTGAACCAACCCTTCATGATGAACGGGGCCACGGTAGTAGGAACCGTGGCCCCGTTTCCGGCGTATTTCCCTACCTCGGGCCATCTCCCCCTGCGGTGTTACTTGATACAGACTTTCCTGACCTGGACCAGGTCCGTCTCCCCCAGGCAGACCTTCCGGATGCCGTCCTGCATCAGTGTGGTCATCCCTTCCTTTATGGCCTGCTGGCGGATCTCCTCCATCCTGGCCCTGTTCTGTATCAGCTTCTTGATCTCGTCTGATCCCACCAGCAGTTCATGAATGCCCGTCCTGCCTTTGTATCCCGTGTTTCCACACGCATGGCACCCGTTGGGCTTGTAAAGGACGAAGTCGTCATTGTATTCAAACCCCAGGGCATCGAAATCCCCTTCATAGGAGCGCACCAGGGCGTCGTACTCTTCCCTCGTGGGGTGGTACTTCTCCTTGCACTGGGGGCACAGGGTCCTTACGAGACGCTGTGCCAGGACACCCAACAGGGCATCGGCGAAGTTGAAGGGGTCCATGCCCATGTCCAGAAGACGGGTCACGGTTTCCGGGGCGCTGTTCGTATGCAAGGTACTGAAGACCAGGTGTCCCGTGAGGGAGGCCTCGATGCCCGTGGAGACGGTTTCGTGGTCGCGCATCTCCCCCACCATGATTACGTCCGGGTCGGCACGGAGAAACGCGCGCATGGCCGTGGCGAAGTCGAACCCGATCTTGGGCATGACCTGGACCTGGCGGAGTCCGTCCTGGGTGATCTCCACCGGGTCTTCCGCGGTCCAGATCTTGGTCTCGGGCTTGTTGATGTGCGCCAGGGCGGCATGAAGCGTGGTGGTCTTGCCGCTGCCCGTGGGCCCCACCACCAGGACGATTCCATAGGGCTTGCTGATCATGTCCAGGAACGCCTTATGATTGCGTTCGCTCATGCCCATCTTGTCCAGGGGGATCGGCTCACCGGCCGCCAGGAGCCGCAGAACCACATCCTCGTTTTGTCCCGCCGTGGGGATGGTGGCCACACGAAGCTCGATATCCAGGGGGGCATACCGCCTGAACTTGATCTTTCCGTCCTGGGGGAGCCTCCGTTCCGCGATATCCAGGTCCGACATGATCTTGAGGCGGGACACGATGGCACGTTTGTAGGTATAAGGGATGGTCTGGTAGATCTGGCAGGCACCGTCGATCCTGAACCGCACCAGTGCGTTGGCCTTGCCCTGACGCGGTTCGATGTGGATATCAGACGCCCCGCGGTTATATGCGTCTATGATCATCTTGTTGACGAGCTGAACGATGGCCCCGTCTTCCTCACTGACCCTTTCGAGGTCCTCTTCGGCCACATCCTCGCCGGCCTCCAGTTGCCCCAGAATGTCTTCTATGCTCTCCCCGCCCCCGGTGAGCAGCTCCTTGCGCTCGATGTCGAAGAAGAGGTCGATCATCTGGAAGATGTCTTCCTTCAGGGACACACAGTACTCGTACCCTTTGGCCGGGATGAGCCTTCGGATGGTGTCCCGGGCCGGAAGATAATTGGGATCCTCCATGGCTATGATCACCCGTTCGTCTTCCTTGCCTACGGGGACAAAGACATTGGATTTGAGGAAGTTGGGCTTCAACCCCTTGAGGAGTTCTCCCGGAATCACCATTTTGTGGTCAAAGGGAATGAAACGGGTCTTGTAATAGGCGGAGAGGGATTTGCCGATGTTGTCCTTGGAGACGTGAAAATCAGTGATGAGCACTTGCCCCACGGACCGCTTCGTCTTCCTGGCCCGGGACATGGCTTCCACCAGGTCCTTCTCGGCGATGATGTTGTTGGTGACCAAATAGTCGAACCGCCTAGGCTTCGGTTTCTGCGTGGCCTTCTGCTTGTTGAAAAACGCTATTCCCAGGACATGGGCGATATCCTGCACCGAGGATTCGTCCTCTTCCGTGAACCGTTCCCCGTGCCTCTTGTTGATCAGCTGGATGACACCCAGGAGAAAACGCTTGTACTTGATGGGCGCCACCAGGACCTGGGTGGTCTTGTAACCGGTTTTTTCGTCCCAGCTCTTGTCGAAACGGAGTGCGGAATTGATGCAAGCCAGCTCATCGGCGTCATAGGCGTTGGTGATATTGACAAGCTTGCCCGAAGTAGCGCAATAGCCTGAAATGCTGCTGTTGTCTATGGGCACGCGGATCTCGTTGACTTCGTCGCCGGTCTTGATCTTGGAGACGATCTGTTTCCGGACGCCGTCCACCACATATATGGTGATCCGGTCCGCGTCGAAAAGGCTCAGGATTTCCGATTGCAGATTCAGGAGGATATCGTTGGTGTCGCGGGCCGAATGAATCTTGTTGGTGATGTTGTTGAGCCGTTTCTGGTATTCGAGCTGTTCCTCGAGGGTCCGGCCCCCGGCCGCCGCACTTTTCGCGTTTTTCAGGTATGTCGCCATGGGAAAACCGTCTTGAGCGCCTTCAAGTGCCGTAATCGGGTTCGTGAGGGAGACCCCCCTCCATCGAAACACGGACAGGTCTCCCCTCCCCGGGGCTGCTTTGGGGCATCATCCTCTCCTTGTCTGTCCCTTCCCGGGGGATCGCCTTACTCTATTTATATCGTAGTCTGAGCGAGATTCTAAATCTTTTTTCGAATTATGCAACATATTCGGCCGCGGATCAAGGAACCGCCGTCCCTGCCCCCGAAAGGCGCGATGTGCATCAACCGTTGAACCCTGACGCAATTCATGCGATAAGTGTCCGGGCACTTGGTGGGAGGACGGGGAACGCCCGAGGACTTCCGTACTTTCACACCAAGGAAAATCCGCCTTTGTCCTGTACCCCGGGTTGAAGTTGTTTTCACTGGAGTTTCAATATGTTGACAGATAGCCACGCCCATTTGGACATGCTTGAAGAGGACCTCGACGGGGTACTGCGACGGGCCCGCGAGGCAGGGGTCCGCAGGATCATCACCATCGGCGTGGACCTGGAAAGTTCATCCCGGGCCGTCCGGATGGCCGAGAGGCTGGGAGGGGTCTTTGCAGCGGTGGGCTTCCATCCCCATGACGCGGCGGACGCGGACAAAGAGCAACTGGCAGCCCTCTCGGAACTCGCCCTTCACCCCCGGGTGGTTGCGTGGGGGGAAATCGGTCTCGACTTTTACCGGCGGCTCTCGCCGCCCGATCGTCAGGAAGAAGTGTTCCGGGCCCAGCTCGAACGGGCCGGGGACCTGGGGCTTCCGGTGGTGATCCACGACCGTGACGCCCACGATGAAGTCCTCTCCATTCTACGACGCATGGGAACGGGTCCCGGGCGGGGAGTGATTCATTGCTTTTCCGGAGACCTGGATCTGGCCATGGCCTTTATTGACCTGGGCTATTACATCTCCATCCCGGGAACCGTCACCTTCCCGAATGCCGCCAGGGTTCGCGAAACGGCAAAAAACATCCCCCTGGAGCGCCTGCTGGTGGAAACCGACGCCCCCTTTCTCGCACCCGTTCCCATGCGGGGGAAACGCAATGAACCGGCCTATGTGAAATGGACCGCCCTCGAAATCGCCCGATTGAGGGGGATCCCCCTCGACGAGGTGGCCCGGCTGAGCACGGAAAATGCAGCCCGGCTTTTCGGCCTGAATTCCGATGATCCATCCTGAAATCCATGAAAATCGTCCCTTGATCCTGGCATCCGCTTCACCCAGGAGAAAGGCCCTCCTCAAGCAGATCGGCCTGCCCTTCCGCGCCTTGCCCAGCGGCGTGGATGAGCAGGGTTCCAGCGGAGACCCTGACGACCTCGCGGTGCGATTGTCCCTGCGAAAGGCCCGGGAGGTGTGCCTAAAGGCCCCCGGCTCCTGGATCCTCGGGGCGGATACCCTGGTGGTGGTGGGACGCCGGGTACTGGGAAAGCCCCTTGACGCGGAGGAGGCCCGGGCCATGCTTCGGCTCTTGTCCGGGACAGAGCACAGGGTGGTGACAGGCTTTTGCATCCTGGATCCGGAAGGGAACCAAGCCGCTTGCCGGGCCGTAAGCACCAGGGTACGTTTCAGGGTCCTGGAAACTGCCGAAATCAAGGGATATGTGGCCTCGGGAGAACCCTTCGGCAAGGCGGGAGCCTATGCCATCCAGGGCATCGGGGCCTTCATGGTGGAATCCATCTCAGGGTCATACACCAACGTGGTGGGACTGCCCGTGTGTGCCGTGGTCTCATCCCTGCTAGCGGCAGGGGCGCTTCAAACCTTTCCCCTCCCCACCGCTTCAGGCTGACCTGAAGGTCTTGAGTCCGGCCCGGAATGGACCCTACGCCGGGTGATTTCCGACAAAACGGCACCAGCGGCCACGGCCACGTTCAGGGATGCCACGGGCCCGCGGACCGGGATGCTCACCAGCTCACGGCAGCGCTTTCTAACACCCGGGCTCAGGCCCTTCTGCTCGTTTCCCACCACCAGAACCACATCCCGGTCCCAGTCGGTGCGGTAGACGCTCTGGGTGCCTTCCCCTGCAGCCCCTATCACCCAGAAGCCCTCTTTTTCCAACCTGTCCAGGGCCCGTCCCAGATTCACCACCCGCACCACCGGAATCAGGGCCGCCGCACCGGCTGATCTTTTCATCACCCGGGGAGTAACGGAAGCTGACCTGTCCCTGGGAATAATGAACCCATGCGCCCGAAAAAAGGCGGCGGTGCGAATGACGGCACCCAGGTTTCCTTCGTCCGTCAGATGATCGGCCGCCACCAGGAGCCCGGACCCGGGCTCCTTACGCGCCGCCCGGATCGTCTCCTCCAGGTCTGCGTAGGCATACCGTTCCGCCACAGCCATGATTCCCTGGTGGACCACCCCGGGCAGATGGCCGCCCAGTTCCCGTCCCCCCCGGGTCCGGACCGGGATCCCGAGATTCTTTGCCAGATCCTCGATCTCCCTGCACCGCCGGGACTTGACTCCTTGGGCGATCCACACTTCCCGCACGGGTATCCCCCTCCGATGGAGCGTCTCACGTACGGCGTGATATCCGGGGATCAAATAGGGCATGAGCCTTACACCCGAGGAAGCCTGCGTGGAGAAGCGGCGCGAACCCGAAACTCGCCCGCCCCTTGGCGGTAACGGTTTTCCATGCCTCACATTTGGAGCTCTTTTTCATCCAAGCAGGCGGAGCAGGGCCGTCTCCCTTCGCTCCACGCGGCACCGGTCGGAGATGATCACCGCCCGGGCCTCATCCACGGCCCGGTCCAGGTCATCATTTACAATAACGTAATCGTAATGGCGGCACTGGCTGATCTCGTCCCGGGCCTGCGCCAACCGCTTTTCCACGCTCCTTGGGCCGTCGGTGGCCCTGCCCCGCAGACGGGTCTCCAGGGTCTCCAGGGAGGGGGGCAAGAGAAAGATCAGCACGCAGGTGGGGTCGTAATGCTTGAGATTTTTCGCGCCCTTTGGATCCAAATCAAGCACCACATCCAGACCGGAGGCCGTCAGTGCCTCCAGCCCCGCGAAAGATGTCCCGTAGTAGTCGTCGTAGACCCGTGCCCATTCCACGAAGTCGCCTGCCTCAATCATCTCCAGGAACCGTGACCGGGCCACGAAATGATAGTCTACGCCTTCCCGTTCGCCTTTCCGGGGTGGCCTGCTCGTGTGTGAGACCGAATAGCAGAGGCCCGGCACGCCCTGCCGTAATGCACGGATCACGGTGGACTTTCCTGTACCCGACGGAGCCGAAAACACGAAGAGCTTGCCCGGGGAACTCATTCTTCGATGTCTTCCTTGCTCAGCGTACACTCCGGGCTGAACCGCTGTGCGATGGTCTCGGACTGCACGGCCGAAAGGATGACATGGTTGCTGTCCGTGATGAGAACCGAGCGTGTCCGACGGCCCTGGGTGGCGTCGATCAGGCGCTTCTCCTCTCTGGCCTCATCGCGAAGCCGCTTGATGGGGGCGGCGTTGGGTGAAATGATGGCGATCACCCGCCGCGAAACAACGGAATTCCCGAAACCGATATTGACAAGCTTAGGACTCATGAAAAAGCCTCCCATTCACTCGACGTTTTGCACCTGCTCCCTCAGTTTTTCGAGTTCCGCCTTCATCTCGATCACAAGACCTGAGACGTGAGGATCGGGGGATTTTGAACCTAACGTATTGATTTCACGATTCATCTCCTGGATCAAGAACTCAAGGCGTCTGCCCAGGGCGCCGTGGGCCGACAAGAAGTCCTCAAACTGCGCCAGGTGACTCTTGAGCCTCACGATCTCCTCGGAGACATCCGATTTCTCCGCAAAGAAGGCCACCTCCTGGGCGAGCCTCGCCTGGTCCACCTCCGCCTCACCCAGGAGGGCGGAAACACGTTCGGCCAGGCGCTTTCGGTAGGCCGCCACGATCTCCGGCACCCGCCCCTCGATCTCTTCCACGTAATGCCCTATGCTATTCAGTCGCTTACGAAAATCCGAGGCGATGGCCTCTCCCTCTCGTCGCCTCATGGCGTCGAAGGAGTCCAGGGCCGCTCCCAGTGCGGCCAGGCACCCCGCCTTTGCTTGCTCCAGGTCCACCTCCTCGGGCCTGTACACGATAACGTCTTTCATCTGACAGAGGGTGTCCACTCCAACCCTGTTGTCCACCCCGTAGCGGTCGGCCAGTTCCTGGAAGATGGTCAGATAGGCGCGCACCAGCGGCTCGTTCAGCTCGAGGCGGGAAAAGACCCGCTCGCCGTCCTGGTCCACCTGTATGGAGAGTTCAACCCTTCCCCTGTGCACGCGCGATGTGACCTGCGCCTTGAGGTCTTCTTCCAGGGCCTGGTAATCCCTCGGCATGCGCAGGAACACGTCACGGTAGCGATGGTTGACGGAGCGAACCTCCACCACCGTGCGCATACCGTCGGCCTCGTGTTCGCCCCTTCCGTACGCGGTCATGCTCTTCATGCCGTCAGCCCCTTCCGCCGCAACTGCTCCAGATACCCTTTTCTGAGGTCGTTGAACTCCCCGATGACGTCCGGGTCCGCGTAATCCGGATAGGTCCACGGCAGAGGTCGGAAGCCCCCCCGCTCATATACCAGCGTCAAGTCCGCGTATATACCCCGGCCGAGGTAGATACGGTGCACATAGTTCTTCCCCGTTGCCAGCACCAGCCGTTCCAGAGCGATATACCCGGGGTCGATATTGACCCGCCGGTTGGGGCCCTGCCGGAATTGTTCCTCGACCTCATTGGTCTGAAGTTTTATCTCCACCAGTCGATCGGGCGGCGTCAGGGTTTCAAAAGACATGAAGCGCCGCACCAGAGGCCACCCCATCTCTCTCTCGTAATATCTCGTCCGATCGAAAGGACGCTCGGGGCCCACCCAGTCCAGGGATCCGAAACGCTCTTCGAGGACTCCTGCGGCCTCATCCAAGAGTTCCCTCTCGGATGAAAACAGGCTGCTCACCAATTTTACCGGTACCGGCTCCTTCGGTCGACTCAAAAGCCCACCCCCCCTGGGAACGCCTCAGCCGGTCAGGCCGTTGACGGCGCGCTTGAGGTCCCGGGCCGCCACCGCGGACGTGCCCACTTCTCCCACTACGATGCCCGCTGCGTAATTGGAGATTACCGCGGACGACCGCAGATCCAGACCCGATGCCAGGCCCAGGCAAAAAGTCCCGATCACCGTGTCGCCCGCCCCCGTTACATCGAAGACCTTCCTGGCCACCGTCGGGATGTGATGAACGGCGCCATCTCGCTCGAAGAGAGACATCCCGTCTTTTCCCCTGGTAATGAGGACCGACCGGCAATCCAGGGTTTCGAGCATCTTTCGGCCTGCGCGAAGGAGCGATCCCTCATCCACGATGGGGAAGCCGCAATAGGTGCCTGCTTCGAAGTGGTTGGGTGTGATGACGTCCACGCCCCGGTAGTGTTCGAAGTTACCCGTCTTGGGATCCACGCCCACGATCACCCGGGAGCGGCCGATCAGTTCCCTCAGCCTGGTCATCAGTTCCCCGTTTATGCAGCCTTTGCCGTAGTCGGACACCACTACGGCCTGGATACCGGACAGGCGTCCCTCCATGAAAGACAGCAGACGTTCCATGGTTTCGGATCCGGGCCTTCGGGTACTCTCCTTGTCAAAGCGCACCACCTGCTGATTGTGGGCGATGACCCGCGTCTTGACGCTCGTAGGTCTCCCGGGTTCCGTGACCACACCGTCGGCCGCAAGCCCCATGCCCTGCAATTTGGTCTTGATCTCTTGCCCCGCCCTGTCGTCCCCCACCACACCGCAAAGGATGGGCCTTGCGCCCAGCGTGGCCATGTTGCGGATGACGTTGGCCGCCCCCCCCAGCATCCGCGTCTCATGCCGGATCTCCACCACCGGAACCGGCGCCTCGGGCGAGATCCGATTGACGTCCCCCCAGATGTACTTGTCCAGGATAATATCGCCGATGACCAGGACGCCCACATCCGGAAACCGGTCTATGTGCCGCTTCAAGGTCTCGCCGTAATTCGTTTCCTGGTTCCCCTTCATATGTCTCATCGGGTGGACATCCTGAAACCCGGGGATTGCCTCACCACATCCTTTGAACGATGGTATCAGAAAATGTAAAAATATCATCCGCCTCTTGTGCTGTCCAGCCAAATTGGAGCGCCCCTGTCGCCACACCCGCCAGGGCAACCTTGACTTTTTTTCGTTGCTCCTCTAAATAAGGTGCATCGTGACGCGGCTGGATACGATGACGCTTCGGAGGCCAAGCCCTTGAAAATCATCATCGTAGGGGCCGGGGAAGTGGGTTTTCACATCTCCCAGCGGCTCTCTGAAGAAAACCAGGACGTGATCCTCATCGACAAGGATCCCGGCAAGGTGAAGCGGATCACGGAGAACCTGGACGCCCAAGTCTACCTCGGATCAGGGACCAGTCCGCGGCTCCTCAAGGAAGCGGGAGTCAGGGAAGCGGACATGCTGGTGGCCGCCACGGACAGCGACGAGGTCAACCTGATCGCCTGCCTTCTGGGCCGCACCCTTAACCCCTACATGCTGAAAGTGGCCAGGGTCAGGAACCCCGAATACATCCGGGAAGAAGGGCTTGCGGTCCGCGAGGCCCTGGGTATCGACCACATCATCAACCCCGAATCCGTCATGGTGGAGACGATCCTGAGCCTGATGGAAGTCCCGGGCGCCTCGGAAGTGATCAACTTCGTAGGCGGGAAGGTGAAGTTGATCGGATTCGTGATTCCCCCCGGTTCCCCCTTTGACGGTCGGCCTCTTCACTCGTTTCAGGGGGTGGATGGAAGGATTCTCGTGGGTGCCATCATACGCGGGAGCCAGGTGATCATCCCCCGCGGCTCGGACGTGATTCACGCCGATGATCTGGTCTACGTGGTGGTGCGAAACGAGGAATTGCCGGAGATCCTGCGGCGATTCGGACTCCGAGAGGAACACCTCAGGCGGGTGATCATCGTGGGCGCGGGACAAACAGGGGTCGCCCTCGCCACCGCGCTGGACCGATCGGGGATCGGGGTCAAAATCATCGACCGGGACGAGGAGAAATGCAGGGCCCTGGCCGAGGACTTCAAGAACGTCATCGTGATTCACGGGGACGGAACGGACCGCGATCTCCTGCTCGAGGAAAACATCGGGGACGTGGATTTTCTGGTGGCCCTGACAGGGGACGAAGAAAACAACGTGCTGATTTCGCTCCTGGGCAAGGGTCTCGGCGCCAGAAAGACCATTACACGGATCAGCAAGTTGAGCTACATCCCGCTGGTGTCAGCCATCGGTATCGACACGGTGGTAAGCCCCAGGCTGTCGGCTGTCCGGGCACTCCTCCAGTATATCCGCAAGGGCAAAATCGTCTCCGTGGCACCGCTCAAAGGGGAACACGCCGAGGCCATCGAGGCGGAGGCACTGGAAACCAGCCTCATCGTGAACCAACGCCTCTCCAAGGTAAAGTTTCCGAAAGGGGCCATCGCAGGGGCCATCGTACGCGGGGACGAGATCCACATCCCCAGGGGTGACAGCGTCGTCTTGCCCGGGGATCGGCTCATAATCTTCGCGCGCCACGAGGTAATCCCCAAGCTCGAAAAGCTCCTCACCGTCAAGCTGGACTACTTCTGATGCATGTCCGCTTCATCACCCGTTTCATCGGTATCCTGATCCTGTTCTTGGGAACGGCAATGATTCTCCCCCTGTTGGGCTCCTTGTATTACAGGGATGGATGCGCCCCGGCACTGGCGTGGTCCGCGCTCATCTGCTGCGCCTTCGGGGCCCTGCTGGCCGTCTTTTCCGGCGCCAGGGGTGAATCGCCCCTCAGTCATCGCGACGGCGTTGCCGTGGTGACCCTGGGGTGGGTCACGGCGGGGCTCGCAGGGACCCTGCCTTATCTCCTTTCCGGAACCATCCCGGATTTCAGCAACGCCTATTTTGAATCCCTTTCCGGGTTTACCACCACCGGGGCGTCAATCCTGAGCGAGATCGAAGGACTCCCCGAGGGCATCCTCTTGTGGCGGAGTCTCACCCAGTGGCTCGGAGGCATGGGCATCATCGTCCTGTCCCTGGCCGTCCTGCCCCTTTTGGGCGTCGGCGGGATGCAACTGTACAAGGCCGAGGTCCCGAGCCCCGTGGTGGACAAGCTGAAGCCCAGGATTTCCGAGACCGCAAGGGTCCTGTGGAAAGTGTACCTGCTGATCACCGTCGCCGAGGTACTCCTCCTCCTGGCGGGAGGCATGGGCCTTTTGGACGCCCTGTCCCATGCCTTCTGCACCATGCCCACAGGAGGTTTTTCCACGAAAAACGCAAGCATAGCCCACTATCGGAGCGCCTATTTCGACTACGTGGTCCTGGTGTTCATGATCCTTGCGGGCATCAATTTCTCTCTCCACTACCGGGCCCTGAAGGGCTCCCCCGGTATCTTCCGCAAGGATCCCGAATGCCGGGTTTTCCTCGGACTCGTGGCCTTTTTCACCGTAGTCGTTACCTTCGATGTTCATCGCACCGTGTACGACGGTCTCCTTCAAGCCTTCCGGTACGCGGCCTTCCAGGTGGGATCCATCATCACCACCACGGGCTTCGTCACGGCCGACTACGACCAGTGGCCGGCCCTTTCCAAGCTCCTCCTGCTCCTGTGCATGTTCCTGGGCGGCATGGCCGGATCCACGGGCGGCGGGATGAAGACAATGCGCGTCGTACTACTGGTGCGGCACGGGTACCGTGAACTCTTCCGCATCGTGCACCCCCATGCAGTGACCACGGTGAAACTGGGAAACAAAGCGGTCCCCCCCGACATCCTGAGCGGCATCTGGGGTTTTTTCATCCTCTACATGGGGCTCTTCGTGACCGCCTCCCTCCTCATGGCGGCAATGGGGCTTGATCTGATATCGGCCCTGGCCGCCGTAGCCGCTTCTCTGGGAAATATCGGACCCGGCCTCGGGCTGGTGGGTCCCGTGAAAAATTACCTGTACGTGCCCCTGGCGGGCAAATGGCTCCTCATTTTCTGTATGCTCCTGGGCCGTCTGGAGATTTACACGGTGCTCGTTTTGCTCACCCCGGAGTTCTGGCGCAAGTAGATTCGGGGGCCATTAACTCCTGCCTGATATTTCCTATAGTTTTACTTGATAAAATGCGGTTCAGGGAGTATAAGTACGGGCCAAGATTTGGTTCAAATCGCCGGGAATTAGCTGTTTCATTGTGCAACGGATCGAGAATCGACCCATTGCTCTTTTCTAAGTCGGCCCCGCCCTCGGGACGGGGCGCGGGTTCACCCTTTATCCATATGGAGGTGCGGAATGAGCAGAAAACTAAAGTGGTTCCTCTGTCTGGCTTTGGTCCTCGGCGTCTTTGCCGGTCCTCTCTTATCGGCCACGCCAGCCTCGGCGGACAAGCTCTCGGATGCCATCCAGCAGGCCGTCCAGGACGGCAAGGTGGACCAGAAGGCCGAGAAGGGTTTCCTGGGTATACCGGGGGCTCCTGACGTCAATTACATCGTGGGGCTGCTCTGGGCCATCTGGGTGGGCTGGATCTTTTCTACGGTCGGCGCCTTCGGCGGCATCATGGCGGGAGTGGGCCACATCACGATCTTCGGGCTTGGCAACTACGCCAAGAGTTTTGGCAAGGGTCACGTCCTCAACAAACTGGTAACCGACTCCATCCGCGTCTCTAATCAGTGGCTGGTTGGAATCAGCGCGCTCATTTCCAGCACCAACTACTACCGAATGGGAAGGCTCGTAGCGCCGCTGGGTATGTGCCTGGCCATCGGCGGGGTGGGCGGGTCCTGGCTCATCCCCGATCTGACGGCCGGCAAGGTGAGTCTCAAGGCCTACATCGGGTACTTCGGCATCATCGTACTCCTGCTGGGCATCATGTTGCTGCGGGAGACCACCGCCTCCGGGCAGGCCAAGAAGAAAAAGGCCAAGGAGGCGGCCGCCGCCTTCGAAGAAGCGGCCAAGAAGGACAGCGGCACGGACCAGGGCGTCAAGATCCTCGAAGGGAGCTGGGCCCTCATGTTCGTGGCCCTGGGTGTGGTGGTCGCAAGTGCACTCTGGGCGAACCTGGTGGACGGCCTGCGTTGGGTGGCCTACATCCTTGCCCTCATAGGATGGGTCTTGACTTTCTTCTTGGGCACCATCCGGTTTACGTTTTTCGGTGTGGAGTTTTCCTTCAAGGCCTTTATCCCGATGCTGGGCGGCATCTTCATCGCCGCCATAGCGTCGTTCCTGGGCATCGGCGGCGGATTTCTCTTTGTTCCGTTCCTCACCTCCGTGGCGGGCCTCCCAATGTTCCTGGTGGCCGGGACCAGCGCCCTGGTGGTCCTGGTGGGGATGATCGTCTCCATCTTCTCCTACATGGTGGGCAAAGGCGTACCCGTGCAGTGGGGGTTCATTGGGGCCGAACTCATCGGGATCTTCATCGGATCCATGATCGGGCCCCGAACGAGCAAGTATATCCCGGACAGGTGGCTCAAGATCATCTTCATCATACTGGCCTTTTACGTGGGCATCCGTTATACCACTAAAGGCTTTCTGGGATACAGCATCGTACCGCCGTTCTAATGTGCACACGACACGCCCCGCCCCCGTGGACGGGGGCGGGGCGTGCCCGCGCCGGACGAGCCCGGGTGAGTGTTTCGTGAGCAGCGGCCCTTGGGCCCCCGTGGGATCGTATACAGAGCGGTTCGAGAACGGAGGAGTCGAGGAGGCATGGACTTTTTTTCCACAGTTTTCCAGTGGGTGGACGCCTTCTTGATCGCCCCTTACCGGTGGCCCCAATACCCTGCGGCCGGGTGGTGGCTGGGTACAGCTCTTCTGGCAGTGTGGTGTACTCTGCTGGGAGAATTCACTCTGGCCGTCTGCCACCGCGCCAACCGCGATCACCTACGGCGGGTCACCCGGCAGACACTGGAGCACCACGAGCAGTCTCTGAACGCCCTCAAGGCCGGGGACAAGGAGGCCTACAAGTCCATCAACCGCCTGGCCAATGATGCCTATGGCAAGACCTTTTTTCTCCAGATAGCCATGGCATCGAGCGCACTGTGGCCCGTGGCCCTGGCCCTAGGGTGGCTGGATCTGCGTTTCTCCGAGGTCGAATTTACCCTGCCCGCATTCCTTCCTCTTGCGGGGGGCAGCGTCAAGTACCCTTTCATCTTCCTGCCCCTCTACATCCTGACACGTATCCTCTTTTCAGAGGCAAGAAGACGGCTCAAAACACAAGAAGCCGATTCCTGAACCGCTGATCAGGATGCGGCCCCCGACCGAAATTTGCGCAACTGCTCCTCGTAATAAGCGCGATTGTCCCGCGCCTTGTCCAGGGCCTCCCTTCCCAGCGCAAGGGCCTCCTCCATGAGACCGTTGACGAAGCAGGCCTCGGCCAACGTGTCCAGATATACGGGTGAACGCTCCAGCGCCACCGCCCTTCTTGCCAGTTCCAGTCCCCGTGCAGGATCCCTCAGGCCCTTCTCAGGGCACGTCACCAGGAGCCATGCGAGGTTGTTGAGGGCCTCGGCCTTTCGGGGATCCCTTTCAAGGATCTTTTCATAGGCCTTCATGGCCTTGTCGTGCTCCCCCGCCCTGTAGTAGAGCATGGCCAGGCTCATCCGCAATTCCAGGTTCCGGGGCTGTAGTTGGGCCTGTCTTTCCAGGACACCGCCCAGGTAGGCCCGGAAAGCTCCCTTCTTGACCGGCCCGAAGTTGAGGAGATACGCCATGGAGCAAATACAAACCAGATATACGATGAATGAAGCGACCACACGCCGGGTGTGTCGCCCCGCAAGACGGGAGTCCTGGGCGCTTTTCCACAGGGTCGCCACGCGCTGTGCTATGCTGAAGTGATGCCAGCTAGGCACCTCCCTGCTCTTCCCGCTCAAATAGGCGATCTTCTCCAGCGCGGCAATGGTATAAAGGGGCGTCCCCATGACCCTCGCCGAGTAAAGGTCGGCCTGCCTTTCGAAATTCCGCATGAAAAATCCCATGACCACCCGGAAATAGACCAGCAGGCTCAGCAGCATGGGAACGGAAAGGACGAGATAAAAAAGATCGGCATCCGAGGGGTTCCCCGTGGTAAGCATCCGAAGGAAGAGCGGTCGACTGGCGAGCCCGTAGAAAAAGAGATCGAAAAGACCGAAGGACAACACGAGGTACCCCACGAAGAAGAGCAGATAGAAGAGCATGTGGCGGTACCTGGCGTGTCCCATCTCATGGGCCAAGACGGCCTTGAGTTCGTCCACCGTCAAGGCCTCCAGGAGGGCGTCCGTCACCAGCACATATCGGTAACGAGGGACGATCCCCATGATCCCGGCCGTCAGAAGCCGGCCCTCGAAGACGGGCCATCTAAGCAGGCCGCGATAACGGAAACCCCGTTCCCGGAGAAAGGACACCAGTTCTCCCGCCTTTCCAGTCACCCCCAGCGGCTCGCATCCCCAAAAGGCCTGAATGAACCGAGGCATCACCAGCATGAGGAGGCTGAGGAAGCCTGCGAAGAACAGGATTTGTCCCTCCACCCGGTCCAGGAAGCCCGCCAGTCCTGAACGCGGGAACAGGGAGACTAGATCGAAGATCAGCGAGAGGGCGCCCCAGGGAAACAGGATTGGGATATTGAAACGCAGGTTGGACCGGATGAAGGAACTCCTGGAAATTCCGGTCCGGTAGATCCGATCATAGACCGGATAGGCATGATACCATACCGTGCAAAGATAGAAAAAGAAGATGCCCAGGCCCGCCAGTCCCTGAAGCAGGGAAGAGTGATCGAACAGAGGGATCACCCGCAGCCAGGACTTGAGGTTGAGAAGCAACACATCCATGGCGAAGAGAAAAATGGCCAGGATGGAGAGCCTCACCGTCAGACCCTGATATGCACCGCTCAGGGTCCCTTCCCCTCCCCCGAGGAAGCGGCGCACGAGACCCCGAAATCCCCATCGGCAGTAGAGGGCGAAAGCACCCCAGCACACCCCCATCAACAGCACGGAAACCCACGGCCCCCTCTCGGGCGCCGTATCCGTGTAGCCCACGTTGAATATCAGCAAAACGACAATGAAATAGATGATGTTGTTGAACATGATTCAAACGCAGATTCAATCACTCGCGCTCCGGGGGGCAGGCCCTCCCGCTCCCGGAAACGAGCGAGGTGCCTTGCCTCCGAAGCACCCGAAGCCGTTTGATCCTACTCCTGTTCAGGATGAGCCGGCTTTCCGTTTCTTGATGAAATTGAGGCTGCCTTCACCCGGCGGCAGGGTAGGGTCGGCCTCCAGCACGATGGAGACATCGAAGCGGGATTCGAGATCGGCCAGTTCCTTGCGCTTTCGGTTCTGCAGGTAGGTGGCCACCTCCAGGGGGAGTCGTCCTTCGACCATGGCCACTCCTCCCTTGCTGAGCCCCATCCAGATCTGGCGGAGCTGGGACAGGGAGGACGATTCGATGGATGGGATGAGCCCCCTTCCACGACAGTGGGGGCATTCCTGGTAACTGCGCGACTCCAGGGAGGGGCGAAGCCGTTGCCTGCTCAATTCCAGGAGTCCGAACTTGGAAATGGGCGACACGTCAATCTTGGCCCTGTCGTTCCTGGTCTCCTCCCGGAAGGCCTTTTCCACCTCCTTGATATGCTTTCGGTCCTTCATGTCGATGAAATCTATGACCACGAGGCCGCCGATGTCCCGGAGACGTAACTGCCGCGCAATCTCCACCGCCGCCTCCAGATTCGTATTGAAGGCCGTGGTTTCCACGTCCTTCTGACCCCGCCCCCTGCCCGAATTGACATCGACGGAAATGAGTGCCTCCGTGGAATCGATTACGATGGACCCGCCTGATTTCAAGGGAACCGTGTTCTTGTAGATGGCCTCTATCTGCCGTTCCACGTCGTAGACGTCGAAAATGGGCCTTTCCCCCTTGTATAGCTTCACGCGCCGCTGGTGACGCGGTGAAATAATCTTCATGTAGTCCTTGACCTGCCCGAAGACATCCTTGTCGTCCACCACCACCTCGGAGAATTCGCCCGTGAAATAATCCCTCAAGGTCCTCAGGCAGACATCCTGCTCCTGGTGCACGATGGACAGAGGCGGCGCCTTTTTGGCCCGTTTCTTAATGTTGTTCCACATACGAAGGAGACGGTTCAGGTCCCGCGACAGGGTCTTCTTGCTCTGGTTCTGGGCGGCTGTCCTGACGATATAACCGATTTCGGGCGGGATTTTCAGACCCGACATGATCTCCTTGAGCCGCACGCGCTCGGTCTCATCCTCGATCTTCTTGGAAACGCCGGCGGTGGGCTTACCGGGGGTCAGCACCAGGTAGCGACTCGCCAGGGAGAGGTAGGTGGTCAGTTGAGCCCCCTTGCGGCCCGGCATCTCCTTGGTCACCTGAACCAGGAGTTCCTGTCCCTTTCGAACGATCTTGTCGATGGGCGGGGCCCCCCGAACCTTCTCCGGGTCAAGGGAGACCTGGTAATATTCCGGATGGATGTCCCCGGCCTGGAGGAACCCGTTCTTGTCCGCACCGAAATTGACGAAGCAGGCCTGAAGGCTGGGTCCCAGTCGCGCCACCACCCCTTTATAGATGTTCCCGATGCGCTGTTCGGATGTGGATGTTTCGATGTGAAACCCATCCAGGAGTCCGTCTTTGATCACGGCCACACGGAACTCCTCGGGCTCCACCGCATTGATAAGCATCTGCATGGTCATAAACGTCGTTGCTCCTTCGGAGGTCACCTGAAAACGCCATAAAGGCAGTAAGGGGAGGGGAAAAGAGCGGGTTCTTCCCTCCCCGATTCCGGCTTTCCCTAGGTTCCTTGATGTTTGCGGGGTTGGAAGCAGGAGACGTGAGCCTCCTCCCCCCAGGGTCCGCCCATACGTCCATTCAGCCGTGGCGGTTTCTTCCGTGGCGCCGGAAGTGCTGTTCCGCCTGGTACATGAAGGTTCGAATGGCGGCTTCCCTGCCCGGCTGCGTGCTCGAGTCGTAAGGCGTGTCCAGATAAGGGACGCCCAGGTCATTCATGATGGGCCTGACAATGGCGGAAGTAGTGGTGCTGGGCATGCAGGTGAAGGGGTACACATTGACCACGCCGTTGTAGCCCTCCCTGGCATACTCAACGATTCCGGCGATACTCAGGCAGGCTTCCGTTCCCAGGTCGAAGCTGTAAAGGTCGTCCTTTTTCAAGACCTTTTCCAGGTGGGCCACCCGATGGTCGGGGGCCACGTCCAAGAGGGCCCTTATGCGCTTGTAGATCTGCCTCTGCCGGAATTCCTGGTAATAAAGATCGCCCGCAAAACCGGCCATTTCCCGAATCTGTTCCCTTACTATCCCGAGGCGAAACTGTTTCAGGGCCAGCCGCAGGGCGATCTTGGTCTCGCGCAGTCGA
The DNA here is from genome assembly GCA_019307945.1 of Deltaproteobacteria bacterium. GTDB lineage: Bacteria > Desulfobacterota > DSM-4660 > Desulfatiglandales > Desulfatiglandaceae > B17-G16. The sequence continues at coordinate 54,771 of JAFDIS010000004.1, forward strand.
TCATAAGCCGTGTAGTTGATCCATTCGGCGATGGAGGCGTTTACCGCCTCCCCTCCGTATCTCTCCAGGACCCGTATCAGGTGCTGGTTGGACGCCTCATGAGTTCGCAAATAGATCTCGCCTACGATCCCGATGAGGGGTTTTCGAGGAACGGCGGGGTCTATGATGGCCCTGGCCTCTTCCACCACCCCCTCCAAGGCGTCCAGTATCCGGTCGAACCGCTTTCGGGCGCCCTCGCGCTCAAAGACCTCTTCCATTTCCCGCGTGGAGCCCTCCACAAAGGCATCCGCGGCTCCCGGCTCCCTCTCATATGGACGGATCCGCCAGAGCAACCGATCCAGGATGTCGGCCACCACCACTGAAAAAAAGCTCGTCTTGCGCAGATCCAGGACACGGTCCGGATCTATGATCCCGTCCAGGGAGTACCCGTCCCGGGTCGTGAGCGATCCGATCCGGACCGGGGCGAACTCGGGGAATGAATCGAGCACGATCCGCTGGTACTTGTTGTACATCCCGAACCGGCAGGGGCCGTCTGATTCCGGCATGAAATAGATGTACTCTTCCGGGTCGAAGGCATCGCCCAGCCGCTCCTTTTCCGTTTTCAGGAAGTAGAGGATGTCGCCCGTGGTGATCTGGCAGGGATAGCACTCCTTGCCGGAGGTGAATTCCTTTCCCAGATCCAGCCCCTTGTAGGTGGGAATGCATTGTGCCCTGATGCCGAACCCCCTGAAAACAGCGGCCAGCAGCCGCCCGCCGATGCGGTTCATCTGGGGGATCAGGAATGTCTTGTCCCGCAGGTTGTATCGACCTACGTTCCGCGTGATGGTCTGAAAGCTGATGACGTTGTTCGTCTGTTCCATGCTCAATCGCCCGGTGTCAGGGGAAAAAGGCCGCGAAGCCTCGTCCTGGTTCGTTTCCATTCATGAATCAAGGGCACTAGTTCGCCGCCCTGAGGTCGGCCGAAGCGGCGCTCCTTTGCCTCTGCATCGTGTTGTCGATCACGTTCTTGTAGGCCTCCAGCCGTGTCATGACGCCCGCCACCGCGCTATGCTCGTCCAGTTCAAGGATCAGGTAGGCCTTGTCCCCCATGATATGGCGGTAAAAATGCTCGATGAAGGAATCCGCGCCGCACCCGAAATTGGTCAAATGAAGGCCGAAAGTCTGAGGACGTTGTTTGACATACTTGGCGGTACGCAGGATTTGGGCCCCAAGCCCCCAGTACATGGAAGGAAAATCGGAAAGATCCACCTCCGAGACATCCACCAGGTCCATGGGAAGGGCGGTAACACCGATCTTGGCCAGGTTCCTGCCAAGCCGCAGATTCAGACGATCATCATACAGGTTGTAGGGTCTCCCCGTGACCAGCACCACGGGCTCACCGGGCGGGAGTGAGTCCAGGATATTGCGGCCCGCCTCCTGAAGTTCCCGGATGAACTGCTCCTGTCGTTCCAGCCCGTACAGGAACGCCTTTCGGACCTGGGAACGGCGCAATCCCAAACGTGGACCCAGTTGTTCGTGGAGCTCCAGGGCCACGGTGGCAGGGTCCCATTTCAGGTGCACCACGGGGCTCAAGAGCCCGGACTGGTCTATTCCGTGGGCCGCCCTGACCATGTAGGCGTTCGCCTGCACCATGGGGCAGAAGAACCCCCTCTCCGAATCCTGTGGCGTGGGCATGGTGATAATGCTGGGAAGGAAGAGATATCTCGTCTTTCCCATCAGTTCCTTGACGTGTCCGTGGCTGACCTTGACAGGATAACAGGTCTCGGCCACCATGCTTTCGATGCCGATCTTCGAGATCTGAGCGTTCGTAGGAGGAGTGAGAACCACCCGGTATCCCAACCGGTCGAAAAAGTGTGCCCAGAGCACGCCGGTGCCGTGTGTGTACAGCGCTAGCTGCATGCCCACGGTGGGCCGTCCGTCCACCTCCGGCATCGGTCGATCCTTCACTTCCTCGTAGACACCCGCCATGTAAGCGTCCCAGATCTTTCGCCGCACGTCGAAGTAGTTCTCTTTGCGTACGCTGCTGCCTCGCGTCAACTCATATCGGCCGCACTCGCCCCCCCACACACTCTTCCTGCCGTCGAAATCATAGATCTTGAGTTTGCACTGGTTGTGGCAGTTGGGATCGGCCCTGCAGATCTTCTCCCTGTATTCCAACCGGTCCTTGATGGCCCGTTCCAGGCCCCGGAACGTGGAGGGCCTCGGCTGGAACGCCATCTTTTCCTGCACGCTGAGGGCGGCCCCGTAGGCCCCCAGTACCTCGCGGTGCTTCGGCACGGTGACACCACGGCCCAGCACGTTTTCGAAAGCCGCCACCACCCCCCGATTCAGGGACGGGCCGCCCAGGAACATGACATGTTTTCCTATCTTGCGCTTCTCCACGACCCGGTTGAGGTAGTTGTAGACGATTGCATAGCAGAGCCCTGCGATGAGGTCTTCCCTGGGCACCCCTTTTTGGTGGTAGGAAACCAGGTCCGACTCCATGAACACGGTGCACCTTTCCGCCAGTTTCACGGGCCTTTCGGAGGACAGGGCGATCTGCTCGAATTCTCCCACGATGTTGATGCCGTATTTGTTGGCCAGCTCGTGTAGAAAACTGCCCGTGCCCGCTGCGCATACCTTGTTCATGTCGAAGTCCAGGGGATGTGTATTGGAAATGTAGATGTACTTGGAGTCCTGCCCGCCGATCTCGAAAATCGTATCCACTTCCGGGTCGATCTCCACGGCCCCCCTGGCATGGGCGGTTATCTCGTCGATGATCAGATCCACGTTCAGGAAATCGCCCACCACGTTCCTGCCCGATCCCGTGGTGGCCGTGCCCAGTATCTCGATCCGCTTGCCCAGGGCGTCTCGAATGGTGCTGAGCAGACGCTGGGTCACACCGATGGGGTTTCCCATGGTGGGTACGTAGCTCTTGTGGAGGATCCGCCTTTCCTGGTTGATCAACGCATATTTGGTGGTCGTGGATCCGATGTCGATCCCCAGGTAGACACCCGTTTTCCCTGGAATGGATGTCATGCGGATCTCGTTGCTTTCAGGAAACCGCGTCTCGCGCAGCCTCAACCTGGCGGCCGTCGGGACCGCCGTTTCCCCATGGATCCCCACATCCTCCACGCGGTCCGGGTCCACCCGGTTGGCGATGCCCGCCTGCCGCGCCTGCAGCGCCGCGCCGATGGCCCCGATGGATGTACTGTAAGGGGGGACCAGGAGTTCGGGGAAATACTCCTTGAAGGTCTTCACCTGCAGGGCGTTCAGGGAAAGGCCTCCCACGAAAAGCATGGGAGTTGCCAGGGTTCGGTTGGACACGATGGTGCTGATGTAATTCCTGGCGTTTCCCACGTGGAGACCGTAAATGATGTCTTCCAGCTTCTCGCCCTTGTTTTGCAGGTGGATCATGTCCGACTTGGTGAAAACAGTACACCTGCAGGCCACGTTGGCGGGGCTCCGGCTCTTGAGACCCAGTTGAATGAAATCCCGCAGCACCCGGTCGGTCTGCTCTTCGCTCACCTGATCTTCCTCCGTGTACATGGAGGTGGCGAGCCGTTGGGCCTGCTGGTCCAGGAACGACCCTGTGCCCGATGCGCAGGGGCCGTTCGTGTTGAAATATTCCAGTTCCCAGCCCCCCTCGTCATGTCGAATCTGGAGCAGGGCCGTATCCTGCCCCCCCATGCTGATGATGGTGCGCACGTCGGGCCGGACATGCAGCGCACCCAGGACCTGGGTTATGGTTTCGAATTCGTACGGCACATCCAGGCTCTGAGCCAGATTCCTCCCGTGATTTCCCGTAAGAGAAACCGAGACGATCCTGTCCCGGCCGAAACGCCCATATATTTCCCGGAGCAGGGCCGCAACACCCTCCTCCACACGGCCCATGTGCCTCCTGTAGGGTGCCTCGTAGACCACGGATCCGGCCTCGTCCAGAACCACCGCATTGAGACTGACGGCGCCTGCATCGATTCCCACGCGGAGACGGTCATCTTCCATTGCTGTTCTGCTCCCCTTCCGGGACCTCCCTCTCGCTGATCACGTAAAAGGTGGTTCCCAGGTGTTCCTCTTCCCGCACCAGGCCCTTGTCCAGAAATCCCCGGATCAGGTCCTGAAAGGTTACGGGGTCAAGGCCCAGGGTCTTGCAGGCCTCTTCCGCCCGCACCGGCCTTCGCCGAATCATCTCCAATAGTTCGCGGCCGCCGTTTCCGGCGCCCCTTGTGCCCTTTCGCTGGAATTCCGCAACGATTTCCGCACGGTTCCCAAGAAAGGTCATTATCGCCTTTAATCGATCCCTGTCAAGTGCGACAGCACCGGGGTCCGCCGGAGGCCGCGCCACCGTGTTGAGCTGGACCCGGTCCGGAGCGATCCTTCCGATCACCTCCCGCAACCTCTCCACCTCCCGATCCGTGTCGTTCAATCCCGCAAGGAAGACCACCTCCAGGAGAAACAGGCCCCGGTATTCCTTCCTGAAGGCCGAAAGACCCTCCAGGAGCCGCGCCAGAGTGATCTGCGGGTGGGGCCTGTGGATCCGCTGAAAGGTCTCCTCGTATCCGCTGGTGAGGGTGGGCAGAACCTTATGAGCCGCCAGAAGCCTTTCGCGCACCTCGGGCCGCCACAGAAGGGATCCATTGGTCAGGACCGCCACCTGCATGTCCATGACCTCCCTGACGGCCTCGATGACCCGCTGGATCCCGGAATGAAGTGTGGGCTCCCCGGACCCAGACAGCGTGACCACGTCCGCACTGCATTCACGCAGTCTCTCCGCCACCTGCCTGATCACGGCCTCGACGGGTACCAGGTCCCTGGGCTCAGCGCACCTGTCGGTGGTCCTTCCCACCTGGCAATAGAGGCAGTCATAGGTGCATGTCTTGCGGGGCAGAAGGTCCACACCGAGGGAGAGGCCGAGGCGTCTGGACGGCACCGGACCGAAAACGTAAGGAGTGCTGACTCGGTTCTTGTTCAAGGGGTCTCTCCCTTTCCGGCCGAATGCGGATGTTATTGCTCCTAAGGGCGGAGCCGGGGGGAGAGGGACTTTCGGGATCCGGTGTCCTCGCCACCGGGGGGGTCATTCCCCCTCAGTGGGCCTCCTCCCAGTTTCTGCCCTGGTGCACATCCACCTTCAGCGGAACGTCCAGTGGGTATACACCCTCCATCTCCTCCCGGATCAACGGTACGAGGGATTCGGCGTCTTCTTCCGGGACCTCGAAGAGCAATTCGTCGTGGACCTGCAGGAGCATCCGCGCTTTGGATCCTTCATCCCTCAGCCGGTGGTGGATCCGAATCATGGCCAGCTTGATGAGGTCAGCGGCAGTTCCCTGGATCGGCGTATTCACGGCCATTCGTTCGGCCTCGGCGCGAATCACTCGGTTGGCATGATGGAGGTCCGGGAGGTATCTCCGGCGGTTGAGCAGTGTGGTCACGTATCCTCTCTCCCTTGCGCCGGCGACGGCCTCCTCCCGGAACCGGGCCACCCCCTCATATCGTCTATAGTAGGTCTCAATATAGTCCTTGGCGGCCTTCACGTCGATGCCCAGTTCGTCGCTCAGTTTTTGCGGGCCCATCCCGTATATGATGCCGAAATTGATCGCCTTGGCGATCCGCCGCATCTCGGGGGTCACCTGGCCCGGGTCCACACCGAGAATTTCCGATGCGGTGCGCGTATGGATGTCCTCCTCCAGCCGGAAAGATTCCAGGAAGGCCCGATCCTGTGAGTAATGGGCGAGAACCCGGAGTTCCACCTGGCTGTAGTCGGCCGAGACGAACAGGTGGCCTTTTTCCGCCACAAAGCCCTTTCTGATTTGTCTGCCCTCCTCGGTCCGGGCAGGTATGTTTTGAAGATTGGGGTCGCTGCTGCTCAGGCGACCCGTGGCCGCCACCGTTTGATTGAAGGAAGTATGCACCCTGCCCGTCCGGGGATCGGCCTGTTTCAACAGGGCGTCCAGATAGGTGGATTTGAGCTTTGAGAGGGTGCGGTAACGCAGGATCAGCCCGGGGGTCTTTTGTGGAAAGCCCGCAAGTTTCCTGAGGGCACGCACGTTCGTCGAGTAGCGCTTCGTCTTGGTGGTCTTTCCCTGCGCGGGAAGGCCCAGCTTCTCGAACAGGACCTCGCCCAACTGCTGAGGCGAGTTGATGTTGAACTTCATGCCGGCCTCGCGGTATATCTCCTCCTCGATCTCCTCCATGCGCCGCGCCATGCGCGCCGAAAGTTCCCGGAAAAACGCCGTGTCCACCTTGATCCCCGCCCGTTCCATTTCCATGAGAACGGGCAGCAGTCTCATCTCCAGGTTGTAAAAGAGTTCTTCGTTTCCATCCTCTTCCAGGCGTCTGGCCAACACCGTCTTCAGGCGCAGAGTAATATCGGCATCCTCACAGGCGTACTCCATTGCACGGTCAAGGGGCACCTGGGAAAAATTCCGGACGGTCTTGTCCTTTCCCACCACCTCCTTGTAGGAGATCATCCGGCGATTCAGATAGTGCTGCGCCAGGTGCTCGAGGCTGTGCTGCCTCAGGCCCGGATTGATCACATAAGAGGCGATCATGGTGTCGAACCCGATACCCCGGAGACAAACCCCCTCGCCCGCCAGCACGTGGGCGTCATACTTGATGTTCTGTCCGATCTTGGTGATCCCCTGGTCTTCAAGGACCTCTTTGAGGGCCTCCAATGCATACCCCTTATCCAGCTGGGCCGGTGCGTCGGGATAGGCGTGGCCCAGCGGGAGGTAGACGGCCGAACGCTCCTCCGTGGAAAAGGAGATTCCCACCAAACGGGCCTTGAGCGGATCCCTGCCCGTGGTCTCCGTGTCAACCGAAACCAGGCCTTTTTCCTTGATCTGCGCCACTAGTGCGCCGAGGTCTTCCTCCGTCATACACAACCGGTAGCGGACGTCAGGGGTCCCGCGGGAAGCGAACCTGTCCCAGAGTCCCCTGAACTCACACTCCCTGAAAATTTCCGAGAGTTCTTCCTCCCGTGGCGGCCCGATCCTCAGGGACCCCACGTCCTGATCCAGCGGTACCCTGCAATCGATGGTGACCAGGGTTTTACTGAGAGCGGCCTGGTCTCGATATTTCTGAAGATTCTCTTTGAGCTTCTTTTTCTTGATTTCGTGGAGCCGCTCAAAAACGCCGTCAAAATCACCAAAGGTACGCACCAGTTGCACGGCCGTCTTCTCGCCCACGCCGGGCACACCGGGGATGTTGTCCGCCCTGTCTCCCGACAGACCCATCACGTCCACGAACAGCCCGGGCTCAAGGCCGTACGTTTCCCTCAGGGAATGATAATCGGTCACGGCATCCTTCATGGTATCCCACATGGTAACGCCGGGGGCCACAAGCTGCCGGAAGTCTTTGTCCCCCGTCACCAGCACCACTTCGTAGCCCGCATCCCTCGCCTGCCTGGCAAGTGTGCCCATGATATCATCCGCCTCATATCCCTGCAGTTCGAAACGCTTGACGTTCAGGGCGTCCACGACCCTCTTGATCAACGGAATCTGCACGGCCAGGTCTTCGGGCATGGGAGGCCGATTGGCCTTGTATGCGGGGTATATCCGGTGCCTGAAAGTGGGTCCCTTGGTGTCGAAGGCCACGGCCAGGTACCGGGGATCGCGCTCCTCCAGGAGCTTAAAAATCATCCGCGTGAAGCCCATAACGGCGTTCGTGGGAAGGCCCTTGGAATTGGAAAGGTTCCGAATGGCATGATAGGCCCGGTGGATGTAGGAACTGCCGTCCACCAGATAGATGATCTTATCGTTCTTTTTCATGGCGTCCTGATGAAAAGCCCTCGGAAGAGAACCGGATCCGTATTACTCCCTTTCTTCCCATCCGCGGCGGACTATTCCGCCCCGCGGGCAACGCCGGGTCGGCCCGATCGTCCCTTTGCCCCGGGAACACCCCGCTTTTCCGTACCGGTCTGAAAAATGAAGGAATGAGGCCCCCCTCCCCCACTGAATGGCAAGGCTACTTCGGGATCGGGCCCTGAAATGGCTGAAAAGCATGGTGGAGGTTTCAGGGTGGGCCATTGCGGGACGTCGTTCATCGTCCGCTGCCGGAGACACCGTCCTCTTTGCCGCGCCGACTCATTTGGCGTACTCCACCGCCCTGGTCTCACGAATTACCGTCACCCGGATCTGACCCGGATAGGTCAGTTCCTTCTCGATCTTCCTGGCGATGTCCTTGCACAGCACGTAGGCCTGATCGTCGTTCACGGTCTTGCCCTCCACCATTATGCGGATTTCACGGCCCGCCTGGATGGCGTAAGACTTGTTCACGCCCTTGTAGGACATGGCGATTTTCTCAAGGCCTTCCAGTCGCTTGACGTAGGACTCCAGCATCTCCTGCCGTGCGCCGGGCCTGGCACCCGAAAGGGTATCGGCCGCCTGGACCAATACCGCCAGAACGGACTCGGGTTGCACCTCCTCGTGATGGGCGGCGATAGCGTGCACTACCTCATTGGACTCACCATACTTCTTGGCCAGGTCGGCACCGATGAGGGCATGGGGTCCCTCCACTTCGTGGTCCACCGCCTTTCCGATATCGTGCAGGAGCCCGGCCCTTTTGGCCTGCTTGACATTCAGGCCCAATTCCGAGGCCATCACACCGCACAGGAAGGCCACTTCCTTGGAATGCTGCAGGACATTCTGCGCATAGCTGGAGCGGTACTTGAGACGACCGATCAACTTCACCAGCTCGCTGTGGATGCCGTGGACCCCCACGTCGAAGGTTGCCTGCTCACCCGCTTCCCGAATGCTCACCTCGATTTCCTTGTCCACTTTGGCCACGATCTCTTCGATGCGGGCCGGATGGATGCGCCCGTCATCGATCAACCGTTCCAGGGAAATCTTGGCCACCTCCCGCCTGACCGGGTTGAAGCCGGAAAGGATAACCGCCTCGGGGGTATCGTCGATAATCAAATCAATTCCCGTGGCGGCCTCGATGGCCCGGATGTTCCTTCCCTCGCGGCCGATGATCCGTCCCTTCATTTCTTCATTTGGGAGGCTCACCACGGAAACGGTCCTCTCGGCAACGTACTCACCCGCGTAGCGTTTGACCGCCAGGGCAAGGACTTCCTGGGCCTTACGATCCGCCTGCTCGCGCGCTTCACTCTCGATCTTGCGGATCATCTTGGCCGCTTCGTGTTTGGCCTCCTCTTCCATGGCCCGAATCAGATTCTGCTTGGCCTCCTCGCTGGAAATGCCGGCGATCCTCTCCAACCGCTTCCGCTGCTCCTCCAGCAACCGGTCATACTCGGCTTCCTTGACCCGAAAAGAACGCTCGGTCCGTTCGATCCCTTTCTCGCGCTCCGTGAGTCGTCCTTCCCGTCTTTCCAGTTGCTCGATTTTCCGATCCAGGTTTTCTTCCTTGTGCAGGAGGCGGCGTTCCTGGATATGTAGTTGCTCTCTCTTGTCTTTGGTCTCCTTCTCGAACTCCACCTTCATCTGGTAGAGGGTGTCCTTGGCCTGTAATGCGGCTTCTTTCTTTATGGTACGCGCTTCCTTCTGGGCGTCCGCCAGGATCTTCTTGGAGTATTTTTCAATGGATTCCAAGCGGCTTTCCACCGCTTTCTTCCGTACCAGATACCCCGCGGCCACACCAAGGACGAGCCCGAGAATCATGGCCCCTACGGTCGGGATAGATATCATCTCCTTGACACGCTCCTAATTGGTTTTCCTGGGTCCTGGAGGCCGGAGCCCGGGCGGCCGACCGGCCCTTGCGGGGACGGCAATCAGGATTGATCGTTTCGTCTGCGGGGACCGAAAGGGGGGCCCGCCCGTTCAAATGGGCGGGGAGTGGTCAAGACGGCTTCTGCGGCTCACCTCCATAGGGAGGCCTTCAGCCTTTTTCCAACAAGATCACGGATTCTTCGGAGGTGCGTATGCCGATTAACTCGGCAAGAATACACACAAAATCTCTTCCACCCCGGGTAGAAGATCTCTTCAACCCCTGCGGCAATCCCGCCGTGCCCCTCCCGCCTCGCCGGTCCAGGATCCGTTCGAGGGGGAATGTGGGGCGATGCGCCTGCGCATCTTATGATAATCCATATTCGGCCCGGCGCCTGGACCGGGCGTTGACGCGTTTCGTTCCTTGGAGAAATCGTCCGATCCGGTTCACAGACTCTGCTCTATCTGCCGGACCAGGGCCGCCGCCCGGGCCTGAATATCCTTGGCCAGGGCCTCCTTTTCCTCCACGGCCTGAAAATATTCGCTGGCGATATTGAAGGCAGCCAAGATCGCCGCCTTTTTCTCCGGCAGCCCTTCGGAGCCCGCCCTGACCCGCCTCAGGCATTCGTCCACGAAGCGGGCGATCTTTTGCACCCCTTCCTCGTCCCCGTCGCTTCGAACGAGGTACTCCTGCTCGAGGATCCTGACCCGGATCGGCTGTTCCAAGATTTCACCAGACTTAGACGTCGATCTCTTCGATCTTGTCTAAAAGGGCCGCGATCCGCTGACGCGCTCGCTCATTGCCCGATCTCAACGTGTCCACCTGTGTAGTCAAATCGGTGATCCGCTCCTCCTGTGCAAGCACACGCTCGCTCAGGGCAGCCTTTTCACTCTTGAGGGCGCCGATTCGCTCGATCAAGGCCTCGATTTTCCGCTCCAGCAGTTCGAACTGGTCGATCTCATTCCCCGTTTCCATGGCTTTCACCTTCGCCCGCTTTTGGGGGTATCTTATCCACAACGACCGGGAAGGTCAATAAAAAAGGCAGGCCCCAAGGACCTGCCCTATCTCAGAAACTTTTGAAATTTAAAGAGTTATTTCGACTTCTCCGCCACCTTAATCCGGGCGATGGCCCTTTTCAAGGCCGCTTCGGCCCGCTGAAAATCCACGTCTTCGCCCCCTCTTTCACGGGCCAGTCTTTCCCGGGCCCGTTCCATGGCCCGCCGTGCCCGTTCCAGATCGATCTGTGTGGCCTCCTCTGCGGCGTCCACCAGGACGGAAACCCTGTTGTTCGAAACCTCCGCAAAACCGGTGGTAACGGCAAAGGACCTGGCCTCGGAGCCCGCCGTAAAGCGCAACTCGCCGGGGACGATTCCCGTCAGGAAGGCGGCATGACCTTCGAGGACGCCGAACTCACCCACCGATCCCGGCGCCACCACCATATCCACCGCCTGGCTCACCAACACCTTTTCAGGTGTGACTACTTCCAGTTGCAGATTCGCCATGAATCAGTCGCCTCCCTTTATGCGGCGGCAGCCGCCATCTGCTCTGCCTGTGCCTGGGCCTCCTCAATGGTCCCCACCATGTAGAAGGCGCGCTCCGGCAGATCGTCGTGCTTGCCTTCGATGATCTCCTTGAATCCGCGAATGGTCTCCTTCACGGGAACATAGGTCCCGGGGGTCCCGGTAAAGGTCTCGGCCACGTGGAAGGGCTGAGACAGGAAACGCTGAATCCTCCGGGCCCTGGCCACCACCAGTTTGTCCTCGTCCGAAAGCTCATCCATACCCAGGATGGCGATTATATCCTGAAGGTCTTTGTACTTTTGCAGGATCTGCTGCACTTGCCGCGCCACGCCGTAATGCTCTTCCCCCAGGTAATTGGGGTCCAGAATACGCGATTGTGAGTCCAGGGGATCCACCGCAGGGTAGATTCCCAGCTCAGCGATCTGCCTGGAAAGCACCACGGTCCCATCCAGGTGCGCGAATGTGGTGGCGGGAGCGGGGTCAGTCAGGTCGTCCGCGGGCACGTACACGCACTGGACCGAGGTGATGGAACCCTTTTTCGTGGAGGTGATGCGCTCCTGCAACTCACCCAGGTCCGTCCCCAGCGTGGGCTGGTAACCAACGGCCGAGGGGATGCGGCCCAGAAGTGCCGAAACCTCGGAACCAGCCTGCGTGAACCGGAAGATGTTATCGATGAAGAGGAGCACGTCCTGACCCTCTTCGTCCCGGTAGTACTCGGCGGCGGTGAGGGCGGACAGCGCCACGCGGGCGCGCGCGCCCGGGGGTTCGGTCATCTGCCCGTAGATCAGCGCGGCCTTGTCGATGACGCCCGACTCCTTCATCTCCAGGTAGAGGTCATTGCCCTCCCTGGTCCGCTCACCCACACCGGCGAACACGCTGATGCCGCCGTGCTGCATGGCTATGTTGTGGATCATTTCCATCATGACCACGGTCTTGCCCACGCCGGCGCCCCCGAACATGCCCATCTTCCCGCCACGGGGGAACGGAACCAGGAGGTCGATCACCTTGACGCCCGTCTCGAGGACGTTCACCGAGGTGTCCTGATCCTCGAAGCTAGGTGCGTGTCTGTGAATTGGATAGAATTTGTCCGCCTTAACCGGGCCCAGCCCGTCCACCGGCCGCCCCACCACGTTCAATACCCGTCCCAGGGTGGGTGCGCCCACCGGCATCTGGATGGGAACGCCCGGGTTTTTGACGGGCATGCCCCGCACGAGACCGTCGGTGACGTCCATGGCGATGCAGCGAACCACATTGTCGCCCAGGTGCTGGGCGACCTCCACCACCAGGTTGTCTTCGATGTCATCGATAGCGGGGTTCGTGATGAAAAGTCCCGTCAAGATTTCCGGCAAATCACCGTCTGGAAATTCCACGTCGACGATCGGACCGATAACCTGAATTACTTTGCCCTCGCTCATGACTGAATTAAGACCTCCTTAATTTATAACCTTTACGCCGATTTCAAAGCCTCCGCGCCGCCCACGATGTCCATCAATTCCGCGGTGATGGCAGCCTGACGCGCCTTGTTGTATGACAGTGTAAGGCTATCGATCAGTTCGGAGCAATTCTTCGAGGCATTGTCCATCGCCGACATTCGAGCGGCGTGTTCACTGGTCTCGTTCTGCAGAAAAGCATTGAAGATCTGTACGCTGATATGCTTCGGCAGCAACTCGATCAAGAGTTCCTCCGCGCTAGGCTCACAGAGGTAGTCCGCCGCGTCGGTCGCGCTGTCCCCTTCGGCCGCTTCCGGCGGCTCAATGGGGATCAGTTTGACCAGCGTTGGTTGCTGCTTGGCCACGCTGAGGAATCGGGTGTAGATCATGTACACCTCGTCCACCTCATCCCTCAAATAGCGCTCTATGAAGCCCCGACTCATCTGGTTCACGAACGAAATGTCGACCTTTCCGTAAATGTTCGTATGAACCTCGGTGATGGGATAACGAGTCTTCTTGAAGTAATCATTGCCCTTCTTGCCAACCAGCGTAAGGCTGCAGCTCACTCCCTCGGAGTCCCGCTCCTGGAGCCATTTTTCCGCCATGTTGATGGTGTGCGAGTTGAAGCTCCCGCACAGGCCCCTGTCTGCGGAAAAGTGGAGCAATTCCACCCGGGAGACCGTCTCTTTCTTTACCAGCAACGGATGTATGTCCGGTTCGATTCGCGACGCCAGGTTTCCGAGGACCTCGGCGAACTTCGCGGCATAGGGTTCGAAGCTCTCCATTTTGCCCTGCGTGCTGCGAAGCTTGGCGGCAGCCACCATGTTCATGGCCTTGGTGATCTGCTTGGTCTTCTTGACGGCGCCGATCTTTCGCAGGATATCTCTCAGTGTAGCCATGGATTCATCTCTTTTCAGGGAATATTCGAAGCCCGGGCGCCCCTCAGGCGGGCTGATAGACTCCCTTGAATTCATCAAGGGCCGCCTTCATCTTGCCCTCCAGCTCATCGCTGATGTCGTTTTTCTCCTTGAGTTCAGCCAGCAGCTCCGGGTGCTTGCCTTCAATGAACTCCAGCAGCTGCGACTCGTAGGTGCTGATCTGCTCCACGGGGACCTCGTCTAGGTAGCCCTGGGTCGCGGCGAAAAGGATCGAGACCTGCTTTTCGGCCGTCATGGGAACGTACTGGGGCTGCTTGAGGACCTCCACGAGTCTCCGCCCCCGTTCCAACTGGCGCTGGGTGGCCTTGTCCAGATCGCTTCCGAACTGGGCGAAGGCCTCCAATTCCCGGAACTGGGCCATGTCCAGCCGCAAGGTCCCGGCTACCTTCCGCATGGCCTTGGTCTGGGCCGAGCCGCCCACGCGGGAAACGGAAAGGCCCACGTTGATGGCCGGTCTGACGCCGGCGAAAAAGAGACCCGGCTCCAGATAGACCTGGCCGTCGGTGATGGAGATCACGTTTGTGGGGATATAGGCCGACACGTCGCCCGCCTGGGTCTCGATGATGGGCAGCGCCGTGAGGGAACCCGCTCCCAGTTCATCGTTCAATTTGGCGGCGCGTTCCAGGAGCCTGGAGTGGTTGTAAAAGATGTCCCCCGGGAACGCCTCGCGTCCGGGGGGCCGCCGCAGGAGCAGGGAGACCTGGCGATAGGCCGCGGCCTGTTTGGAAAGGTCGTCGTAAATGATCAGGGCGTGCTTGCCGTTGTCGCGATAGTATTCCCCGACGGCGCACCCGGCGTAAGGGGCGATGAACTGCTGGGTGGCCGGATCGCTGGCGCACGCGGAAACCACGGTGGTGTATTCCATGGCACCGTGCCGTTCAAGGATGTCCACCACTTGTGCAACCGTGGATTTCTTCTGGCCCACCGCCACGTAAATGCAATAGACGTCCGTTTCCTTCTGGTTGATGATGGCGTCCACACAGATGGCGGTCTTTCCGATCTGGCGGTCGCCGATTATCAGCTCCCGCTGTCCCCGGCCGATGGGAGTCATGGCGTCGATGGCCTTGATCCCCGTATACATGGGCTCCTTGACGGGTTGGCGCGCGATCACGCCGGGGGCCACCATCTCGATGCGGCGGAATTCATCGCTCTCGATGGGCCCCTTGCCGTCCAGGGGCTGACCCACCGCGTCGATAACCCGGCCCAGAACGCCCTCGCCCACGGGAACTTCGGCGATCCTCCCGGTGCGCTTGACAGTGTCGCCTTCCTTGATCGTCGAGACATCTCCCATGATGGCGACACCGACGTTGTCCTCTTCCAGATTAAGGCAAAGACCGTAGATGCCGCCTGGGAACTCCAGCATCTCCATGGCCATGGCCTTTTCTACGCCGTAGACACGAGCGATACCGTCACCCACCGAGAGCACGGTCCCGGTCTCGCTCATCTCCACCTTTTTTTCGTAATCCTTAATCTGGTCCCTGATGACCTGGCTTATTTCCTCTGCTCTGATCTCCATTACGTATACTCACCCCTCTTTAATGATTCTTTTAGACCTTCAAGTTGGGCCCTCACGCTCCCGTCCAAAACCAAATCACCAATCTTTACGATAATCCCCCCGATGAGGGAGGCGTCTTCCCGGATCTGCACTTTGACGTCCTGGGAGGTAAGCCCCGTCAAGGCCTGTTTGACTCGGCCCAGGGTGTCCTCCTTGATGGGTCGCGCGGTGATGATTTCCGCCCTGGCGATGTTGGCTATTTCGTCCGTGAGTTTCTCATAGTAGTCCGCAATTTCGGCAATCGCCCCGATACGATTTTTCTCGAGCAGGAGGCGGAGGAAATTTTTCACCACCGGGGCGAAACCGCTCTTTTCCAGGGCCCAGTCGAGGACCCCCCCGCGTTCTTCACCGGAGTAAATCCTGCTGGAAATGACCCGGTAGAATTCGGGGCTGGATGTGCAAAAATCCGCAAATTCCCTTAGATTCTTGCCGTATTCCTCATAATTGCCGTCTTCCCGCCCGATGCTGAGCAGGGCTTTCGCATATCGCTTGGAAATCTTTGACCCGATCAATGTAACTTCTCCACTCTTTCGATGAAGTCCTTGATGAGATTGTCCTGGTCGTTGTCGTCGAGCTTGGCGGAGATGATCTCCCTAGCCCTCTCCGCTGCGGCCTCCACCACTTGCCGCTTCAGTCTGGCGCCGGCCTCCAGTATCTCTCTCTCGATGGTCCGATCCGCCTGGGCCAGGATCTGCCGGGCCCTCTCCTTTGCCTCGGCAATGATCTTTTCCTTCTCCGCAAGACCCTCCGCCTTGTATTGTTCCAGTATCTGGGCCCGCTGGACCTCGAACTCCTTGAATTTCTGTTCCAGTTCCTTATAACGGCGCTCGGCGGCTTCCTTCCGCCTCTTGAGATCCTCCATCTCCTGCCGGATCTCCTCCCGCCGCTTTGCCAGGAAACCGAAAGCGTTGGTCTTTTTCAAGACCACCACGAGGATGATCACCAGGAAGGCGAAATTGATGAAGCGGTAGATCAGGTCAACGGTCCTGGCGTCGTCGTGCCCCCCTCCGTGGCCCCCGGCAATTGCCAGACCGTATGTCGCAAGCACACAAAACAGTGCGCAGCCCAACAGGAGGGCCCGTTTCTTCGTCGTGCGGCCCAGGTGGATCATGAGATGCTCCTCCCCAATATTTTCTCGGCCAATTCCTCGGAAAAGGCCGCTATCTGAGACTCGAGCGCCTTGCGTACTTCAGCCACCTTACCGTCCGTCTCGGTCCTGGCCTCTGCGATCTTCCGGGCCGCAGAATCGCCCGCCTCCCGGAGAATGGTGGTCTGTTCATCCATGCCTTCGGCCTTGAAGGCGTCCTTTTCCTTGTGCCCCGCCCTTCGGGCCTCGGCCATGCCCTCTTCGATGTCTTTCTCTCTCTCGCCCGCCTTTCCCAGCAGGTCTTCCGCCGCGCTCTTGAGCCCTTCCATCTCTTCCCGCCTGCGGTTGAGGACGCCGCGTATGGGGCGATAGAGGATGAGATTGAGAACGAAAAGGAGCAGCAAAAAGTTGACGATTTGTACGATGATCGTAGAGTTGATCTCCAGCATGGTGAATCGATCCTCTTCTTGCCTATTGGAAATTATTAGACTTTTTCGTAAGCTTACGCCGAAGGGTAACGCTTTTTACATTAAAAAAAAATCGTTGTCAAAGACTTTTTCCGCACGCCCGCTCATGTGAGCACGGCGACCTTTTTGTCCCCTTCCGCGCCCACTTTTCTCATCTGGCAGTTGCCCTCGAATATCACCCCTTCGTCGATAACCACCACGGGGGCCTGGATATTGCCGAAGACTTTTCCCGGCGCGTGGACTTCGATCCGCTTCTCCGCCACGACGTTCCCGCGGATCTCGCCGCTCACAACGATGTGAGAAACGTGGATGTCGGACTCGATGAGCGCCTCCTCTCCGACGATGAGTGTCCCTTCCGTGAAAATCTCCCCCCGGAAACGGCCGTCGATCCGTACCGCACCCGTAAAGGAAAGTTTCCCCTCGAACTCCGTGTCTTTGCCGAGAAACGCGTTGATCGGCTCTCTCTGCTTTTTCATGGTGCTACCCCGGGTTTTCAGCGATGGCTCCATAACACATCACTTTGGCTTTTTCAAGAAAAATCTCACAAGAAATTCAGTTAGTGATTATCGGACATATTATTACCCCATTTAGCATATCATGGCCCACTGGCTGCTCCCTGCCCCGATCATTGAAACATGAAACGCCGCATGCTGATGTTCATCAGAAGCCCCATGGCCGCCATGGTGGTGACCAAAGAGGAGCCCCCATAGCTGAGCAGCACCAGAGGAATGCCCACCACGGGCAGGAGCCCGGTGACCATGCCCACATTGATCACCACCTGCCAGAAGAGCAGGGCGGAAATGCCCACAGCCAGCACCGCGCCGAACCGTTCCTTGGAATTCCGGGCGATGTTCAGCCCCCACAGGACCAGCAGCAGGTAGAGAATGAGGAGGAGTACGGCGCCGGCAAAGCCCCATTCTTCGGCCAGTACCGAGAATGCAAAATCCGTGTGCTGTTCCGGTAAGAAATGAAGTCTTGTCTGTGTCCCTTTCAAGAAGCCCTTTCCCCAGAATAGGCCGGAGCCTATGGCTATCTTGGACTGGATCACATGATATCCCGCACCCAGCGGATCCATTTCCGGCCTCAGGAAGCTCAGGATCCGCTTCTGCTGGTAGTCCTTGAGCCCGAACCACACCAACGGCGAGACTGCCAGGGCCGCGCCCATGAGAATCAGCAGCGAACGGAGCCTCACCCTGAAGAATAAAATAATGGAAAAGGAGACTATCACCAGCAGGAGGCCGGTTCCCAGGTCGGGCTCCTTCATGATCAGGAGGCTCGGCACTGCCGTCAGAAGCAGGGGTCGCCAGAGATCCCGCAGCCGGTATCCCCGGATATCGCTCTTGTCCCTGAAGAATTTTGCCAGGGTGATCACAAGGACGATCTTGGCCAGTTCGGACGGCTGGAAGGAAACGGGCCCCAGGGGCAGCCACCTTTGGGATCCCGAAGAAACCTTCCCCACCACAAGGACCGCCAGGAGCAACGCCACGCTGGCGAGGAACCCGGCGTAGGCCACCCGTTCGAGGGAGAAGTAATTGAATGTGGTCATCAGGAAAAAGACGCCGAACCCGATGAGGTACCAGTACACTTGCTTGACGACGATCTGGGATCCGCCCGCCTCGCGAACCGCATAGGTGGCGCTGTAAAGGTTGAGGATGCTCACGCCCGCCACCAGCAGGAGGAGCAACAGCAAAACCCAGTCGAAATTCTGGATCAGTCGTCGGTCGAACATATCAGTTCGCGGCTCCCTCCGGCCCTCTCGATCCAAAAAAGGCACGCATCAGGCTCCCCGCAATGGGAGCTGCGGCCGAACCCCCGTGTCCCCCGTTCTCGATCAGGACGGCCACGGCAAGCAGGGGGTTTTCCGCCGGGGCCGCCGCCACAAACCAGGCATGATCATTGAATTCCGGGGGCAGCTTTTCCTTCTCGCCTCGCACCTTCTCTCTCTCCATGGCCACCACCTGCGCCGTACCGGTCTTTCCGGCCACGGTGACTCCTTCGACCCTCGCCCTGGAGCCCGTCCCTCTGGGCTCGTTCACCACCCCCGTCAGGGCCTCCCGGAGCAGCGCCAGCGTCTTGGGGGATATGTGCGCTTTCCCCCTCTTGACGGGCCTGAATTCCTGCAAGGCCCCCCGTCCGCCTCCACCCAGCCACCGGGTGACCTGGGGGACATAGAGGTTGCCCCCGTTGAAGATGGTGGCTATGAGGTTTGCCGCCTGAATCGGCGTGGCCAGGACGAAACTCTGCCCGATGGCCGTGGAAAGGGTCTCACCACCCTGCCACGGCGTGCCCCATCGCTTCCTCTTCCACCGGGTTGTGGGGATGAGACCCGGACGTTCGCCCCCTAGGTCGAGGCCGGTCTTGGATCCCAGCCCCAGCATCCGCGCGTAACGGGCGATGCGGTCCACGCCGAGTCTTTTTCCCAACTCATAGAAGTAGACATCACAGGACTCCACCACCGCCCGATGAAAATCCACCGCGCCGTGCCCCCATTTCTTCCAGCACCGATACACCCGATTGCCCAGTGTGTATGATCCGTGACAGACGATTTTCTCCTCCGGGGTGACCACTCCCTCCTCCAGGGCCGCGACCGCCACCACGATCTTGAACACCGAACCCGGGGGGTATTGTCCCGCCGTAGCGCGGTTCTGCAGGGGAAAGGATCCCCCCCTTACCATCCGCTCCCAGCTCTTTTTGTCGATTCCCTTGATGAAACGGTTGGGGTCGAATGCCGGGCTGCTGGCCATGGCCAGGATTTCCCCGGACCGGGGATCCATGGCCACCACCGCACCCCGCTTGCCCTCCAGGAGACGCTCGGCAAGGCGCTGAAGCCTGAAGTCCAGCGTCAGGTAGAGATTGGCGCCGGGTGTGGGCGGTACCCTGGAAATGGTGCGAAGCCTCCGCCCCGCCGCATCCACTTCCACCTGCGCGCCGCCCCGAATGCCGTTGAGCTGCCGGTTCCAGCGTAGTTCCACGCCGGACTTGCCGATCAGGTCGCCCGGTCTGTTTTCCGGGTACTCCCCGCTGCGAAGTTCCTTGTCGCTGATTTCCCCAAGATAACCCAATACATGCGCTGCCAGTGCACCGTACAGGTATACCCGCTGAGGGGCCACCCGGATCGTCACCCCCGGCAAGTTGAAACGATGGGTTTCGATGACCGCGAGGTCGTCACGTGACAGGCCCCTTTTGACACGCACCGGCCTGAAAGGATACCCACGGGGGGCCTCGCGGAGTCGTTCCTTCACCAGGGCGGGATCGAGGCCCACCAGCCGCTTGAGGCGTGCGAAAAGGGCCCTGCGGTCCTGTATCTCCTCGGGGATCAAACACAAATCATAGGCCGGCCGGTTGTCCACCAGCATCCGGCCGTGCCGATCGAAGATAAGGCCCCGGAAGGGAGGAATGTCCTGCAGGTGAATCCTGTTGTTCTCGGACTGCGCCCGGTAATTCCACCCGTTGACGATCTGCAGAAACCACAAACGCAGGACCAGCAGGGCGAACACAGCCAACACCACGAGGGTGGCACGCTGCAACTGCCGGTAGAAGATCTCCAGGGATACGGGATCGAAATCCGTTCGTCTCACTGATCACATCACCATCACAGCCCTGGGAGTCGCCTCCCGGCCTCCCGGGGCCCTTTCCACATGAAGAATTTCCGCGTTCAGACCTCTTCGCCGGCGGTCTTTCCCGGAACGATCCCGGCCGCGAGCACAAAGCGCTGAAAGAACGCAAAAAACACCGGGCAGGCCAGGCACGTGACCCCGGCCGAGACCAGGGCCGCCGCCCACGCGGATAGTGGGACCATCGCCTCGGCGGAAAAAAGGGGAATCATGACCAGGAACAACCCTTTCCTCAAAATCACCGCCAGGAGCGCGATGAGGATCTGCCCCTTGACCGCCTGGAGATCCAGAAAGCGACAACCAACTAAAATTGCAGCAAAAACCAAAAGATAAAGACTTGTAAACACTCCCGGGGCTCCCCCCGAAAAGGTGTCCACGAAGGCGCCCTGGCAGAATGCGAACAATCCTGCCGGGCCGGGCCCCCGAAACGCGTGGATAAAGGCGATGATCACGGTCAGGAGGTCCACCTCCACCTCGCCGGCCCCCAGCGAAGGCATCCACGCGCCCTTGAACAGGGTGTAGAACAGTCCCAGCATCCACAGCAGAAGGAACAGTCCTATTTTTCTTGGGTCTTGGCTCCGGATGACGCCCCCTCCGCAATAATGATCAAGACTTCCTCGAGCTTGGAAAAATCAACGGCCGGTTTCATCTCTATCTCTTTGAAAAGCGCATTGGACACGTCCTCGACGGACTCCACGCGGCCCAGCGGCAGGCCTTTGGGGAAAACCCCGCCCAGTCCTGAAGTGACCACCGCATCGCCCACCTGCACATCGGCGGATTTGACCACATAGTCGATCCTGCACCTGTCAGCCGATGCCCCTTTGACCATGCCCCTGTCCCGGGACCGCTGAAACAGGCAGTCGATGGCGCTGTTCTGGTCGATGGCCAGCAAAACCTTTGCATACCCGGCCGAGACCGAAACGATCCTTCCCACCACGCCCGAAGCATTGACCACGGGAAAATCCACCCTGAGACCCGCCTCTTTCCCTTTGTCTATGATCACCGATTTGAACCAACCGGTGGGGTCCAGTCCGATCACCTGTGCCGCCAGGACGCGCCGTTCGATCTCCTGCTTGAACTTCAGAAGGCCCTTCAGCCGCTCGTGGGCGGTGAGGAGTTCCCGGTTGCGGCTGACCTCCATCCGAAGTCCCTGGATCCGCTTTTTGAGGCGGCGGTTGTCCTCCCGGACGCGGACCAGGTAGAAGTATCCGAACCACAAGTCCTTAACGGCCCGCACCGTCTCATGAACCGCCTTCTGGATAGGAGCCGCTGCCTCGATGATCAGTTGTTCGACGGGATTCCAGGTGCGCGTTCGACCGAAACCGGACGAGAGCATGAGCAGTGCGAGACCGACCAGGACGATCCAGAGCCAGATTTTACGAAACCGGGTGTCTCCCTTCAATGTACTGGTCTCAGCCTCGGATTTGGATGTGGAGCGCCCTCGGCCGGAGGGATTTCGGGGCCGGGAGGGCCGGGACCACGCGGGTATCTCCGCCCCGACAAGGCGCCGTTACTTGATGGTGACTTCTTTCAGTATGGATATGTTGTCCAGTGCCTTGCCCGAACCCAACACCACGGTGGAGAGCGGATCCTCGGTGATGGTGATGGGCAGCTTGGTCTCGTCCCTCAGCAGAACGTCCAGGTTCTTGAGTAGGGAGCCTCCGCCCGTCAGGACGATTCCCTTGTCAACGATGTCCGCCGCCAGTTCCGGAGGTGTCTGCTCCAGGGCGATCCTCACCGTTTCCACGATGGTCTCCACCTGCTCGGAGATGGATTTGCGGATCTCCTCCGAATCAATGGTGAGGATCTTGGGAATGCCCGTCACCAAATCCCTCCCCTTGACTTCGATGGTCTCGATCTGCTCGCCGGGATAGGCGTTCCCAATGGTGGTCTTGATCACTTCCGCGGTTCGGATGCCGATGAGCAGGTTGTATTTTCGCTTGATGTGCTGGAGGATCGCCTCGTCCATCTTGTCGCCCCCCACCCGCACCGACTTGCTGTACACAATGCCGGCCAGGGAGATCACCGCCACTTCGGTGGTGCCGCCGCCGATATCCACCACCATGTTGCTCGTGGGCTCGGTAATGGGCAGACCCGCCCCGATGGCCGCCGCCATGGGTTCTTCGATGAGAAAGACCTCCCTGGCCCCGGCGCTTTCCGCCGACTCGCGTACCGCCCGCTTTTCCACCTGGGTGATTCCGCTCGGCACACAGATGATGATACGGGGCCGGACCAGCGTCCTGCGATTGTGGACCTTTCGGATGAAATGGCGAAGCATGGCCTCCGTGATCTCGAAGTCGGCGATGACACCGTCCTTCATGGGACGGATGGCCACGATGTTTCCAGGCGTCCGGCCCAGCATCATCTTGGCCTCTTTTCCCACGGCCAGGACCTTGTTGCTCCCCCTGCCGTCCTTCCGGACGGCCACAACCGAGGGCTCACTCAGCACGATGCCTCTTCCTTTGACGTAAACGAGGGTGTTCGCCGTGCCCAGATCGATGGCCAGGTCATTCGAAAATATACCCAACAACGGATCCAGAAGCATGCGCGTCTCCTTTCTTCCGCCCTGCCGCGGCGGCCCCGCCTTCCACCCCGGCTCGGGAGCGCGTCCCCTGGAAGGGGGACCCGAGGGGGGGAATTCCCTTGACAGATTGCAATGAGCGTGGTTATATATAAGTTTTACAAATCATTCTGACCACGAGAAGGATTCTGCGTCGCCATGAAAAGGACATACCAACCAAGCAACATTAAGAGGGCACGAACCCACGGCTTCCGGGCCAGGATGCGCACTAAGGGCGGCATCAATGTCATCAAGAGAAGAAGAGCAAAGGGGCGAAGACGGCTTACCGTCTAGGGCACGCGCCCCCGGGACTCCGACCGGTCTGCCTCGACGCAATGGGACGATCAACCTTCCCAAAGAGAGAAAGGTTATTGAATCGAGCTGACTTTGTCAATCTTAATCGGTCGGGCAAACGCCGCCATACGGGACATTTTATCATAATCACCAAGGAGAACGGGCTGGGAATTGAGAGGCTGGGGGTCGCAGTCGGCAAAAGGGCGGGAAACGCGGTCAAGAGGAATCGAATCAAACGCCTTCTCCGTGAGTATTATCGTCTCAACAAAGAGCACTTCCCCCGTGGTCATGATGTGGTCATCGCCGCAAAAAAGGGAGCGGACGAACTGAACCTGCGGGAAGTCTGCGAGGAACTGAGTGAAATCATCCACGGTAAGGAAATTCATTGAAAGACTCAGGGAAGTCCCCATCGCCCTGGTCGGTTTGTATCAAGGATTCATCTCACCCTTTACCCCTCCCGCCTGCCGCTTCTACCCCACCTGCTCAACTTACGCGCGCCAGGCCCTGAAAAAATACGGGATATTCAAAGGCGGGCTCCTGTCCCTGGCCAGACTGTGCAGGTGCCACCCCTTTCACCCGGGTGGGTATGACCCGCTCAAGTAGTCCAAGTCGGGCGGAGGCATTCCCACCGGGGGGCCTTTGGTTTACCGGCCACGCGGTATTGAAAGCCCCATTGCTTACGGCGCGCAATCGGACCTTCCCTTCCATGAAGGAAAGTCCCGCCCGGACCTCCTGAAGAAACGAGTCGATCCTATGGACAAAAGGACAATACTGGCTTTCGCCCTGTCATTTGCCGTGCTGCTCCTGTGGTCGTTCTTCGCGGCACCGCCGAAAGATCAAAACCCCCCAGGCCGACCTCGGGCGTCCGTCAAGGCGCCGGCCGGTACGAGCAGCGCTCCCTTACCGGAAAAGGCCTCTCCCGCCCCAGCGCCGGCCCCCGTGGGATCGAATCAAACCCCGGAGGCCGAATCCCGGGGGCCCCTGTCGCCTGTTGAGGAAAAAGAGATCCGGGTGGAAACCCCCCTTTACAAGGCGGTATTCTCCAATGTGGGCCCTACGCTCAAGAGTTTCCAACTCAAGAGATACCGCCGGGAGAACAACCCCCGTTCCCCTCTGATCGAAATGGTAAGCGTGCCCCACGAAGCGGGTCCCTGTTTGTCGGTGGACTTCGGCCCCCGGGGGCGCAATCCCGCCGGGTCAACCGCCTTTACCACCGACAAGGATCTGATAAACCTGGGCCGAGGTTCTGAGCCGGAGGATCTCACGTTTAAAGCGCTGACCAAGGAAGGCCTCACCATCACCAAGACCTTCCGCCTATATCCGGATGAATATCGCATCGACCTGACCGTCACGGTGGAAAACCCCGGCGGAACGCCCCTGGACGGCAATTTCAGCGCGGCGCTAAGGGCCCTTCCGCCCGGGAAAAAGAAGGGTTATTACTCCTACGTGGGCCTCGTGGGCCTGGTGGACGGAAGCCTGGAAGAGATCGAGCTTGACGATCCGGGCGAAGCCAAGGAACTCCGGGGAGGAATCCGGTGGCTCGCCTACGAGGACGACTACTTCATCTCCGCCCTCATCCCTCTACCCGAGACTAACGGCGTGCTGGCTGCACGAAAGTCGAAAGACGGTGTGCTCCAGGTGGTACACAGCGGCCCTGCCGTCACGCTGACGCCGTCAGGCCGAACCACTGCCCACTACGCACTCTATTTCGGGCCCAGGGATCTCGAACAGCTCAAGAAGGTGGAACTGGACCTGGATCGCGCCGTGAATTTCGGCTGGACGGACATCATCGCCAGACCCCTTCTCTACCTCTTGCGGTTCTTCTACAACTACACCCGTAACTATGGCGTGGCCATCATCATCCTCACCATCCTGATCAAGATCATTTTCTGGCCCCTTACCCACAAGAGCTACAAATCCATGAAGGAGATGCAGAAACTGCAGCCCCGCATGGCCAAGATCAGGGAAAAGTACAAGGGCAACAAGGAACAGATGAACAAGGAATTGATGGCCCTGTACAAGACCTACAAGGTAAATCCCATGGGCGGATGCCTGCCCATGATAATCCAGATCCCCGTGTTCTTCGCTCTGTTCAGGATCCTTGGAAACGCCATCGAACTCCGGCACGCACCTTTCATGCTGTGGATCAACGACCTTTCCGCTCCGGACCGCCTTTTCCGTTTTCCCTTCGAGATCCCGTTCATGTCGCCGCCCTACGGGATCCCAATTCTCACCCTGCTCATGGGCGCTTCCATGTTTATTCAGCAGAAAATGACACCCACGCCCGGGGACCCGACCCAGGCGAAGGTGATGATGTTCCTGCCCCTCATTTTCACGGTCATGTTCATCAATTTCCCATCCGGACTCGTGCTCTACTGGCTGGTGAACAACGTCCTGTCCATCGGGCAGCAATATCGCATCAATCGCAAGAAATAGGGACCATTCTGGAGGATGACCATGCGAACCTATGAATTTGAAGGAAAAACAACCGAGAACGCCATCGAGGAGGCATGCCGCACACTGAATCTTTCCAGGGACGAAATGGAAGTGGAAGTCATCGAACCGGGCTCGGCGGGCATTTTCGGGCTGGTGGGGGGACGAAAAGCCAAGATCCGCGTGAGCGTCCCGGACGAGGAGGAATCCTCGCCTGAAACTGTTCTCGCCGGGGCCGGACCATCCGCCGAGGCCGAGACCGAGGAGATGGAATTCGTTCGTGATGTGCTGCAGAACATCCTGGACCGCATCCCCATGAAGACTTCCGTCACCGCAGAGCGCGTGGACGGCAGGATCTCCCTGAACATAGAAGGGGACAGCTCGGGGCTCCTGATCGGCCGCAAGGGAAAAACGCTGGACGCCCTTCAGTTCATCGTGAACAAGATCGCCAACAAGGCCCTCGAAAAAAAGGTCCATGTGATCATCGACTCGGAGAACTACCGGCAGCGAAGAAAGGATTCTTTAATCCAGCTCGCCTTGAGGCTGGGCGAAAAGGCCAGGAGGATTCAAAAGCCAGTGACCACGGGCCCGTTGAATCCCCATGACAGAAGAATCGTGCACCTGGCCCTTCGAGACGAACCGGATTTGGACACCCGGAGCCGGGGGGAAGGGATCATGAAACGGGTGGTCATCCTGCCCCGCAGGTCCTCCTGACATCCGGGACCAGGGGCGCCCCGGCCACACCGGCGTGCGGGAAGAGGCATGCAGGAAGGTGAAGAGACGATCGCCGCCATCGCCACGCCCGTGGGTCAAGCGGGCATAGGAATCGTCCGCCTGAGCGGTCCCCGCTCACTCTCCATCACCTCCAAGATTTTCAGACCCCGTAAGGGGCGCGGGCCTCTCCGTTCCCACCGCCTGTACCTGGGGGAATTGGTGGATCCCGCCACGGCCGAGCCCCTGGACGAGGTGCTTGTCTCATATATGAAAGCACCACGCTCCTACACCCGCGAGGACGTGGTGGAGATCAATTGCCACAGCGGGTACGTCCTCCTCTCGAAAATTCTCGAACTCTTGTTGAGCCTTGGGGCCAGGCCGGCGCGGCCGGGAGAATTCACCTTGCGGGCGTTCCTGAACGGCAGGATCGATCTGTCCCAGGCCGAGGCCGTGGTGGACCTGATCAACGCGAAGTCTGAAAAAGGGCTCGCCCTGGCCTCCCAGCAGATTCGCGGCGCCTTCAGGGACCGGATCGCGGATCTCAAGGCCCCCGTCCTCGACCTCCTGGCCCGTCTGGAAGCGGCTATCGACTACCCCGAGGAAGCGGAAGAAATCCTGGACATGGACGAAATAACGGACATCATACAACGGCAGGTCATCGCACCCATAAACGTCCTGATCCAGGAGCATGCCAGGCGGCGTGTCTGGGTGGACGGGGTCCAGACCGTGATCGTGGGACGGGTCAACGCCGGTAAATCGAGTCTGCTCAATCGCCTCCTCAACGAGGAGCGCGCCATCGTCACACCCGTGGCAGGTACCACCAGGGACGTCATCGAGTCCACCGTGACCCTGGAGGGGCTTCCCCTCCGGCTCCTCGACACCGCGGGTCTGCGCAG
Organism: Deltaproteobacteria bacterium; assembly: GCA_019307945.1. Classification (GTDB taxonomy): domain Bacteria; phylum Desulfobacterota; class DSM-4660; order Desulfatiglandales; family Desulfatiglandaceae; genus B17-G16. The sequence continues at coordinate 81,921 of JAFDIS010000004.1, forward strand.
GGCCAAAGACCAGGTGGAAGAACTGGGGCTCGAACTGGCCCGCCGAAAGATGGAGGAGGCGGACCTCGTGCTGGTGGTGGTGGATCAGAGCAGGCCCCTGGGCCCGGAGGACCGTGAAACGATCCGCCGATGCAAGGGCAAGGAGACCATCGTGGTCCTGAACAAGATCGATTTGCCCTGCGGTCTGGATCCTGCGGAGGAAGGGGAGGTCTTCGGGGATCTGTGCCGGGTCCGCATCTCGGCCCTGACGGGGGAAGGGATCCCCCTGCTGGCGCGGGCCATAAGGGAGCAGGTCCTGGGAGGAGAAACGGACCTGACCACTTCACAGGTCGTTCCCAACCTCCGGCACCGCGAGGCCCTGGGCGAAGCCCTCCGCAATTTCGAAGGGGCGCTGGAGAGCCTTCGAGGGGGGCGTCCGCTGGAGATCGCGGCCTTCGAACTAAGGGCCGGTCTCGACGCACTGGGCGCCATCGTGGGGGAGACCACGGACGCAGACCTTCTGGACCGGATTTTCAGCCGTTTCTGTCTGGGGAAATAAAATCCCACCCGATCTCATCGCGCCCCGGGCCGATTCTTTCAGGCCACACCTGCCTCAGGAAGTTCCGAAATACTCCCTCACCTGTTTGATGGCGCAGTACTTCCCGCACATGGTGCAGACGTCTTCTTCGGCCGGCGGGTTCGCCGCCCTGTACCGCCTGGCCTTCTCGGGATCTATGGCCAGACCCATCTGGGTTTCCCAGTCAAGATTCTTGCGGGCCTGGGCCATGCGGCGGTCCCGCTCCAGGGCGGCTGGGTTTCCCCTGGCGATGTCGGCCGCGTGGGCCGCGATCTTGGTCACCACCACACCTTCCCGCACGTCCTCCACGCTCGGGAGGCAGAGGTGTTCGGCCGGCGTCACGTAGCAGAGGAAATCAGCACCCACCCACCCGGCAAGGGCGCCTCCGATGGCGCAGGCCACATGGTCATACCCGGTGGCAACGTCCGTGACGAGGGGTCCCAGCACATAAAAGGGCGCGTTGTGGCAAAGCCGCTTCTGGAGGATCACATTGGCCTCGATCTGATCCAGGGGAACATGCCCGGGGCCCTCGATCATCACCTGGACATCCTCGGCCCAGGCCGCCTGGGTCAGATGACCCAGCACCATGAGTTCGTGTATCTGGGCCCGGTCCGTGGCATCCGCCAGGCAGCCCGGCCTCAGCCCGTCGCCCAGGCTCAAGGTCACATCGTATTTCTTGGCAATGGCCAGGAGGCGGTCGTAATGTTCATACAGCGGGTTTTCACGGTCATGGTGGAGCATCCAGGTGGTCAGGAACGATCCCCCCCGGCTTACGATGTCCGTTACCCGCCCCTGGGCCCTCAGCATTTCCAGCGCGCCCCGGGTAAGGCCGCAGTGAACCGTGATGAAGTCCACGCCGTCCAGGGCCTGTCGTTCGATAACTTCGAAGATGTCGTCCACCGTCATATGAACGAGCCCACCATCGCGTTCCACCGTCTCCACAACGGCCTGGTAGATGGGCACGGTTCCAATGGGAACGCTGGATGCCTTCAGCACGGACCGCCGAATCTCATCCATGTCACCCCCCGTGGAAAGATCCATGACGGAGTCCGCCCCCGCCTCGATGGAAACCCGGAGCTTTTCCAATTCCTCCTCCGGCGCCACGTGATCCGAGGAGGTTCCGATATTCGCATTGACCTTCACGGTCAGCCCTTCACCAATGCCGCGGGGATCGAGACCCTTGTGACGGGTATTGGCGGGAATCACCACGGTCCCACGGGCCACGCGTTCGGCGAGTTGTTCCACCTCCATCTGTTCTTTCCGGGCTACAACTTTCATTTCCGGCGTGATCACGCCGGCTCTGGCTTGTTTAATTTGGGTCATGGATACACTCTTCCTCTCAAACCATGATGGTTTCTTCGCCCCTCCCGGAACACCGGGCTCCGTTGAACGTTCTGCCTAATCGCGGATCAGTGACGTCGGGTAGGCCGGGATACCGGGGGAGTCGATGGCGGTCGGGCACGCAGGTCATGCATGGCTGCCCGGGAATTCCTGGAGTGCCTCAAGCGGACAGATCTAGGCTAACAACATGACCCTGCGGTGTCAATCAAAATTGGGCCGACCTCACCACGGTGATTTTATTCTAATGTCGCAAGGGGAGGACACATGAGTTTTGAGTCATGCGCAAATAGTCAAAGACCAAGCGCACATTGCAAGAGAGTTGCCGCATTTTTTGTGCGA
>JAFDIS010000042.1 GCA_019307945.1 Deltaproteobacteria bacterium
TTCTGCTTTGACCGGGAATTGACCTTTCAGGACGGGCGCCTGCGTACGGCCGGGGGCCTGGTGGTGGACATCCTTTCCCTGGACTGCCATCTTGAGGAACTGGAGCCGGATCATGCCGTACTTTTGGCCCTGGCCGGAAACAGCGTGGCCCTTGACGGCTCGCCCCTGGCGCGCCTGGTGCTCAGGTCCAAGGTGCTCGCCGCTCTCCTTTTCACGGAAAAATTCCAGGAGCTTGCAGGACTGGGGGATCAGGAGCGCGCGATGATCGACCGCCACCTCATGCCCACCTTTTTATGGCGCCGCCGGACGTTCCGGACCCCCCCTCTGAAAAGCGCCACGGCACTGACCTCTCTCTTGAAGCATCCCCGTCTGGCGGTTGCCCAAAAATCGACGGCCGGTTTTCATGAGGAAGCGAAAAATACTGGACCCCTTGCGGTAAAAGTGGGTATCGGGCCGGTCTACGGCGCCTCTTCAGTGGCGGTGGTGGAAAGAGAGGAAGGCACATTTCGGACAAACGATGCCGCGCGTCTTGTACAAGGTGTATTTCGGGATCTTGCCGCCCGGTCCAGGCCCCTTCCCCATTCTCATATCTACGGACCCCTTCAGGCCCCCCTGAAGGGATGGGCAAAGGAGATTTTTCTCCGGACCCTTTCCGGCACGCTTTCCGAGGAAGGAGGAGTGAGTCCCTTTCGACGCGAGGCGGAAACATGGTGGCTGGAATTGTGCCGAATCGCCCTGAGACAAGGTGGGTTCTCTGCGAAAGACTGGGATATCCATTCAAAAAACCTCAGCCGCATCGTGGAAAGCCATTTTGGGACGAATCCCCCCGGCCCCGGGTACCGTGCGTCTTCCACCTGGAAAGATTTGGGACGCTTCTCCCTGAAGCTCCTCAGGCAGTGCCGGGCGTCGAAGGGAAGGGCCGAGACTGCGCGCCCCTTTTTCCTCCGCTTGTCCCATACCGTGTCTTCGGTCCGGTTTCCTTCTCATGCGGATCTTTTCGGTCAAATGATCCGGACTATCCGCAGGTGTGTGGTGCAGGGAGAAAAGATTACCCTTGTTGACTTGTCGGAAAGGATTTCGACCGCCGTGGATGGTTTTCTCCTGGGGCACTTCGACTTGCGCCTTCCCGAGGCGGAGCGCGCCAGGCTGGACGCCCTGCTACTGCCTCCCTTCCTGGAGGCCCAGGCGCGGGCGGTGAACCCGGTGGTCATCCAACCTTACCGCCTCCCCCCATCTCTTGAGGGAGAATCGGGCCTGCATGTGATAAATCGCATCCACGTAATCATGGGACCTCACGGCCCCCGTACCTTCATCGCGGGGACTCAGGTCTTTTTTCTGGAGCACGGTCTGCCCATAAATCGTTACAAAATGACCGCCTCCTTATGGGCCGAGGAAGGCTGCGAACGGCCCCCCGGATAAGGAAAGGGGGACCGGTCCCGTCAGGGCGGGGACCGCGGGGGTGGTGACCCCTTCGCGCCGCCCGGGATCGTGGAAAATTTTTGAATCAAGCAAAGATCCCCCCTTTCCGATCTATCCTGTTAAGGGAGCACCCGGTCAAGAAGCCGTAAGACCCGACCGGGGGCGTGCGAGCGGACCGGCACCCGGGCCCCTTGAATCTTGGGTCGGTCATGGAGGAAGCATGGACATAAAAGCGCTTGCGGAAAACCTGGGACTTGAAGAAGAGGAATACATGGAACTCCTGGAGCTTTTCCTGGAAACGGCGGCCGCAGACCTCGAAAAACTAGAGGGGGCCTTGGAAGAGGCTGACGCAGATCTGGTGAGTTCCACCGCCCATTCGCTCAAGGGGTCTTCCGGAAACATGGGTTTTTCGGCGTTTTCCGAAACGGCAAGGGCCATGGAAATGCGGGGCAAGGAAAAGCGGCTGGACGGGTCAGCCGAAGAACTCGATATGCTCAAGGCCGAGCTTGCGAAAATCAAAGAACTGGCGGGAAAATAGAACGATTTTTCACCTTCCCCCCTTGCATCCGCAGGACCGGTTTGATAAGTAGGGGCCTGAGAGCTCGACCGGCGTGCCACGGGCCCCACCGGGGATTACGGGCATCGGAGAACGCGGAGGAGACCCACCCCATGCACTCCTACCCGATTCTCATCGCAGAGGACAACCAGGTCAGTCGCAGGATGCTCCAGATCGCCCTGACCAAGGCCGGCTATGAAGTGACGGTCGCACAGGACGGCAGGGAAGCCCTCGACATGTTCAACGACCGCTTTTTCCCCATCGTTCTCACCGATTGGATGATGCCGGAAATGGACGGCCTGGCCCTCTGTCGGGCCATTCGCGAAGCCCCGGCCGAAGGTTATGTGTTTATCATCCTTCTCACGGCCAAAGACTCCAAGGAGGATATCGTCGCAGGGCTGGAGGCGGGGGCGGACGACTACCTGACCAAGCCCGTCAATCACGCCGAACTCATCGCCCGCATCAAGACCGGCGTCAGGATCCTGGAGCTGGAAAGGTCTTTAAAAAAGGCCAACGAGGAAATCAGGATTCTCTCCGTGACCGACCCTCTTACCGGGTGTTACAACCGTGGTTATCTCATGGACCGCCTCCCCCAGGAAGTAAAGAAGGCCCGAAGATACGGCAGGCCCCTGACCCTGATCATGGGGGACATCGATCACTTCAAGCGGGTCAACGACACCTACGGCCACCAGGCGGGCGACCGGGTCCTGAAAGAGTTTGCGACGCGGATCAGGAATTCGTTTCGGGCGGAGGTGGACTGGCTCGCCCGGTATGGAGGAGAGGAATTCATCGTAGTGGCTCCGGATACGCACTTCAGGGGCGGATGCATTCTTGCCGAGAGGCTGCGGCAGGTGATAGAGGAAAACCCTATTCCCCTTCCCGCCGAAGAAGTCAGAATCACCGCCAGTTTCGGGATCACCTGTCTGGATCCCAAGACCGCTGAAGACGAAATAACAGCCGAAATCCTGGTCAACCTTGCCGACCAGTACCTGTATCAGGCAAAAGAGGAGGGCAGAAACCGGGTCTGCGGCAATCCTTTGTGATTCCCCGGCCAATCCCCTGGCCACTGCACGCTGGTGCCCGGTCCTCACATCCGAAGGATCTCATAGATGTACACTGGATCCCCATGCCGTGAATGATCCGGGCGAAGGACCCGTTTTGCCTTCCACCCGGGTAGGGGGAAATTGCAGGAGACCACGGTACAGCCCGGCCGGAGTTCCCTTTTCAGTTTTTCCGCCAAACCGGTCATGAGATCAGGAAAGAGGTAGCAAAAGACCACGTCAGCCCGGCGCAGGTCCTCTTTCCAGAAGTTGGCATATCGGATCGTGATCCCGGCCCTTCCAAGGGACAAGAGCCTCGCCACCCCATAGGCCAGCGGGTTGATCTCGAAACCGATGGCCCTGACCCCGTACCGCCTGCGCGCCGCGCGCAGCACCCTGCCGTCCCCGCACCCCAGATCCACCAAAAGCGTCCCCGGTCCCATATAAATGTTATCCAGGAAGGCTGCGATACGGGGGCCCGGGGTGCCCACGAAAAGCCCCCCGCGGGTCAGGGGGAGAACGAAGCCGGCTGCGGCCACATAAAGGATCTTGAGGGCGAAAAGTACCCCCGCAATGACCATGAATACCAGCACCCAACCGGGCAAACGCATTTCCTCCTCGGGCCCGGGCAGGGCGGGCGGGGCACCTCCCGGAACCGTTCAGTTCACCTGAAGGCTTCCGATGAGATCCCCCAGACGCCCAATCCCCCGCTCCTTGCAGTAGTCATCAAGACCCTTCACTATGTGGATACCCGCCCTGGGATCCACGAAATGTGCGGTTCCCACCTGGACCGCCGAGGCGCCCGCAATCAGGAACTCAAGCGCATCGTGGGCCGTGACGATCCCCCCCACGCCGATGACTGGGATATTCACGGTGTTGACCGCTTCGTAGACCATACGAAGCGCCACCGGCCGAATCGCGGGCCCGGAAAGCCCGCCCGTCACATTGCCCAGCCTCGGCCTTCGCGTCTCCACGTCCACGACCATGCCCGTAATCGTGTTGATCAGGGAAATGGCCGCCGCACCGGCCTCCTCCACCGCCCGGGCTATGGGCCTTATGTCCGTCACGTTAGGGGAAAGTTTCACTATCACGGGCTTGTCCGTGTTGTCCAGCACACATCGTGTCACTGCGGCCGATTGGCCCGGGTCCGTGCCGAAGGCCACTCCCCCTTGGGCCACGTTGGGGCATGAAATGTTTACTTCCAGGGCCGTGATTTCCGGAGCAACCTCAAGCCTTCGGGCCACGGCACCATACTCCTCCAGGGTGTGGCCGTAGATGTTCGCTATTACCACGGTGTCCATTTCACGCAAACGGGGGACCTTCTCCTCAAGAAACCGATCCACGCCGATGTTGGCAAGGCCGATGGCATTGAGCATGCCCGCTGGGGTCTCCACGATGCGGGGTGGTGGATTCCCGGCTCGAGGCCGGAGGGAAATGCCCTTGAGTACGATCCCGCCCATATCGGATGGGTCGGAAAGGTGCGAAAATTCGTCGCCGTAACCGAAGGTGCCCGAAGCGGCGAGTACCGGATTTTTCAGCCGCAGGGGACCGAACTCCACCCGAAGATCGGTGATGTATGATTCCATGGCCGGCCTTCCATCGGGGCCCTTAAGTCCGCCTCCGCCCTCACCAGGCCACGCGGCCTGCGTCGAGGACCGGACCGTCGGTGCAAACATGCAGGTAGAATCTGTCCGTGGCGGAAGAGGCCTCCACCGCGCACCCCTGGCAGGCTCCGAGCCCGCATGCCATCTCCGCCTCGAGGGAGACCTGACAGGGGAGGCCCTGTTCCAGGGCCAGCTCCGCCACCCTGCTCATCATGGGTCTGGGGCCGCAGGTGAAAAGCGCTACCGGCTCCTTGAGCCGGGCCACCTCCTCTTCCAAAAGGTCCGTTACCATCCCGTGATGCCCCCGACTTCCGTCCTCTGTTGCAATGTGAAAGGTTTCAGGATTCAGACCGAAAGAATCCAGGGCCGGGATCTGGGCCGCGTTCCCGTATCCCGCCAGGAAGGAAAAGGGCATCCCATTAAGGCGCTGGGCCAGGAACAGCAACGGCGCCACCCCCATGCCTCCCCCCACCAGACACGATGAGGTCCCGGACGAGACGATCCGGAATCCGTTGCCAAGGGGACCCAACACCGAAAGACGACTTCCCGACCGGACCTCGGCCAGTATGCCGGTCCCCTGCCCCACAACCCTGTACAGAATCAGGAAGAGGTCCCCTCCCAGGGTCCCGGCGATGGAAAAGGGGCGACGCAGCAGGGGGTCGAACCCCTTGTGAACCCGGACCATGACAAAGTGCCCGGGAGCGGCCTCCCGGACCACCTCTTTCGCCTGGAGCCCCATGAGGAATGTGTCCAGGGCCACCTGCTCGTTAAAAACGACTGCAACCTCCTGTTCCACCATGATGAGCACCCCTTTCAACCGATCCGTCGCCAGGCACTGTGCCACAAAAAGACCCGATGCGCAACCTTGCCCCTTGCCGACCGGGAATCACCGTGATCCTTCCTGACCCGGAGACCGTGACAACGTTCTATGACCTGCTTCAGGACAATCACGGGCGGACGCCGGGGGAGATCTCCGCGGCGTGCCGACCGCAGTACACCACTCGCACGGCGCGGTTTTTCAGGAAGTCAAGGTTGCTCCCAAAAACCCCCAAACCGAAAGGATGAACGCTTCGCAGTCTGCCCGTATGGATGAACACGCGGGAGATTCCACGACATCGGCTCTTCAGGACGTTGAGCAACTCATAGGCGGAACTGCCGTCGAAATCACCTTGTAGACGAAGATGAATTCCGTCTGCATCCTTTCTGGTGGAAATCCGGAAATTGGCGGCCATCCTGGGACCTCCTCCCCTCTTAATCTCTCCATGAGGTCCCTACCCTGCCTACCCCTGGTGGATCAAACGGGGCCCGACCCGTTCAATGCCTGGAGACGAAGTAGCGAAACACGGCCCTTTCGTAGAACCTGCACAAGAAGGCCGCAGACCCCTTGCCCAGTCCCAGATCGCGCAATCGACAATAGATGTGCAACGGATTCATATAGTGCTTCAGCGCGCTTCCCATGTTCAAGCCGCCCCTTCCCCCGCAAAGAGGGTCTTGCGGGTGATTTTTCTTTCCGGTGACGGTTTATATAGAGAGCAAGCAACATGCCAATGGCCATCAGACACACCAAAAACATAAAATTATGTAATTTCAGTATATTAGATTCATAGGTGAAGAAGTCGCCGTCATATGGGAAAAAATTGCCACTTTTCCCGTGGATAATCCTTTGCCACTCGTGGAAAAAATTTACACACTCCGGCCGACGGTCTCTTACACCCTTGCACGGGGATCTTTGCCGGTCGTGTGATTCGGCAGGAACAGGGAGCCTGGGTGGGCCGGTCGGCTCAACCCGAATTGAGCATGACCACGGTTCCGAAACGGCCCGTGCGGCCTTCGGCGCGGTAGGAAAAAAAGAAGTCCGTTCGGCAGCGAGTGCATATGCACGCCACTTCCATGTGTGAGGGCTCCAACCCGGCCTCCATCAACTGGCTGCAACTGACGGACCACAGATCGAAGCGGCAGTCGTCCACCCTGTATCGCAGGAAGGCACTTGGGAAAAGCTTCCCGTAGTCCCGGAACTCGCCGCAGCAGGGACCCAGGGAGGGACCTATGGCCGCCCGCAATCTCTCCGCTCTGCATCCGAATTCCCGAACCATCCTTTCCACGACCCGACCGAGGACGTTGCACACGTTTCCCCGCCATCCGCAGTGGACGTTCGCCGCCACCCGCTTTTCGGGATCGTACAGGATAACCGCCTGGCAATCGGCCTGCTTGACCAGGAGGGCCGCACCGGGGACGTCGGTGATCAGGGCGTCGGCCCTTGGGGGGGGAGGGCCCAGGGCCCCGTCCATGCGGGCTCTAAAGACCACGATCCCGTCTCCGTGACACTGGTCCATGAAAAGCAGCTTTTCAGCCCCCAGGAATCGCTTCACGCGATCCAGGTTTTCCCGCACCCGTTCCGGCCGATCGCCCACCGTGTAACTCAGATTAAGTTCTGCGTAAGGACCCCTGCTCGCACCTCCTCTACGCGTAAATACGGCGTGGGTCAGGCCCGGTTGCCCCTGAAGGGCCGGGAATCGAAAAAAGTTCAAGCCGTCCCGCGATTGGATGAGTGGAGAGGGTCGTTGAATATCAATTTCTGGGAAAAATGCCGATATGAGCGGAGGGGTGGACGGGTGGAGGTGTTGAGGTCCCTGGCCGTGCATCCTTCATTCAAACCGGGACGACGCCGCCCCTGCAGCCCCGGAGGTGGGAGATAGAGGTCATCACGACACGAACCGCCTTACTTACCGCTGCTTCCTCCCGGACCTGACGGGGTTCATAAGCGTTCGTCACGTGTGGTCCATCTCCTCTCCTGCTGGCGCAGAAGACGTCCCGCTCCTCGGTTCTCCTGAAGGACTTTCAACCCCGCATGAGCGGATTTCGGGTTACAGGGCACCGCTAGCTCCCCGTCTAGCACGGCCAGGGCCCCCGGAAAAAGACAAGGAGGCCCTTCGCCTCAGTAGACGTCAACGCGCTCCTTCAGCTCCTTTCCGACCTTGAAAAACGGGAGTTTCTTGGGTGCCACCTTGATCATCTCTCCCGTTTTCGGATTTCTGCCCGTGTAACCCTCATACTGCTTCACCTTGAAGCTCCCAAAGCCGCGGATTTCGACACGATCTCCCTGGATCAGGGCCTTTTCCATGTCCCCGAACACCGTGTTCACCACTTCCTCGGCCTTCTTCAACGGCAGGCCCTCGGCTCGCGCCAGGGCCTCTATGAGCTGGGATTTGTTCATCGCTTTCCTCTGCAACAATAATGAAATAATAAAAAGTGGTTACGTGGGTTCTGCTCAAAATAGTGCATGAGGACAGGCAAGTCAAGGATTATTATGGAGTAATTTTTTCACACGGAACCTGCACACGGAGTCCGACTTCTTCCCGGAACGAAAAAGGGATCAGCTAAAGGCATACCTCTCATAGAGACTGCGCTTCACTGGGCGGTTTACTTTTCGCGGGGCTTGGGATATAAGGCCTTTGTCTCGCCGGACCTGGAGAAATGTAGATGGTCGGCCCTGCGATCCAAGGAGCAGTCCATGGTAAAGTTGGTTCATGACGGGATTGAAAACCTTGTCCCTTATCCGCCCGGCAAACCCATCGAAGAACTGGAGCGCGAGTTGGGTATTGAAGGGTCCATCAAACTTGCGTCCAATGAAAACCCGCTGGGCCCTTCTCCGCTGGCCCTGGATGCCATTTCCCGCAAGCTCCCCTCCCTCCACCGCTATCCGGACGGGAGCGGTTATTACCTGAAGAACAAGATGGCGGAAAAGTTCGGCGTCCCGCCCACCGGTATCATACTGGGCAACGGATCCAACGAGATCATCGAACTGGTGATCCGGACCTTTCTGACTCCCGGAGATGAAGCAATCCAGGCCTTTCCCACGTTTCTGGTCTACGAAAAAATTGTGGCGGGAGCGGGCGGCGTGATGAATTCGGTGCCCCTTATCGACTTCAAAGTAGACCTGGAAGGCATGCTTTCCGCGGTCACGCCGCGCACCAAGGTGATCTTCGTCAACAACCCCAACAACCCCACCGGTCAGGCCATCGCCGCAGAGGAGATGAAGGCATTCCTCGCCCGAGTCCCGGAGCACGTCATCGTGGTGCTGGATGAGGCCTACATCGAGTTCGTACGGGATCCCACGGTGGCCCGGGGGACCGACCTCCTGCATCTTTTCCCTCATCTGGTGGTCCTGCGTACCTTTTCCAAACTCTACGGACTTGCCGGCCTGCGCATCGGTTACGGGTTTTCTTCCCCCACACTGGTGGGCTACATGGATCGAGTCCGCCAACCTTTCAACGCCAATGCCCTGGCCCAGGCGGGCGCTCTGGCAGCGCTGGAGGATGAAGACTTCGTGGCCCGGACACTCGACACCGTCCGAACGGGCCTGGAATTCCTTTACCGGGGTCTGGAGGAACTTGGGCTCGAGTTCGTCCGGACCCAGACCAATTTCTTCCTGATCCGGGTTCCGGGCGGAGGGCGCAAGGTCTACGAGGCCATGCTGCGGGAGGGGGTCATCGTCAGGGCAATGGACGGCTATTCACTTCCCGATTACATCCGGATCAACGTGGGACTTGCAGAGGAAAACGAACGCTTTCTCCGTACCCTGAAAAAGGTTCTGAGCCTGAGGCAGGGGTAAAGGCCTTCCGAATGCCTCACATAGTGACCATAGACGGGCCGGCCGGGTCCGGCAAGAGCACTGTGGCCCGCCTCGCGGCCAAGAGACTTGGGTTCGTTTACCTCGATACGGGGGCCATGTATCGGGCGGTGGCGTTTGCGGCGCGCAAGGCCGGCATCGCAGAGACCGACGCCCGCGCCTTGGGGGACCTCTGCCGGGTGCTTGACCTGCGGTTCGAAGCCTCGGGAGGGAGGGACAGACTTTTTCTTGGGGCGGAAGAGATTACCGACCTGATTCGGACCCCGGAGATGGACATGCACGCTTCCCGGGTTTCGGCGGTGGGGGCGGTGCGCGAAGCCATGACCGCGCTCCAGCGGAAAATGGCCGCATGTGCAAACGTGGTGGCCGAAGGCCGCGACATGGGCACGGTCGTCTTCCCGGACGCTGCTTACAAATTCTTTCTCACCGCGTCACCGAAGATCCGGGCCGAGCGGCGATACAGGGAGCGGCTGGCTCGCGGCGAGGAGGTTTCATTTGACGAAGTGGCCGAGGATCTGGCGCTGAGGGACCGTCAGGACCAAAGCCGCGCCCTGGCTCCCCTGAGGCCTGCACCCGATGCAGTACGGATCGACACCGGCGGCCTGACGCCGGAACAAGTCGTGGAGCGCATTTTGGCCCGCGTGGACTTATGTAAAGATCCTCCTGGGGATGGGCTCTGTGGAACGCCTTTGAGGACAAGGAAATAACCATCTCGCGGACCACCCCATGCCGCGAAAGGCTCCATCTCATCACGCCGCGGGCCGGTAGAGGAGCGGAGAAGCTGTCAGGGCGTGGATCTGGGAGGATCCATAGGTTGCGAAAATATTGTCATCTTGACACAAAAAAGGTTGAAGTCTACCACTGCCTCTGTTAGGATCACGGTTTTGAAGTCCGTCTTAGGACAATGCCAATTTTTTGGGGGGGGTATCAGGGTTAATGGGACAAGGAATAGACGAAACGACCAGCAGCGAAACGTATCCGAAGGATGAAACAGGGGACGGTACCGCAGAGGCCGGCAAACTGGAAGATGAAGCCACGGACAGCGACATGATGGATGCCGAGGACGGCGGCAACTTCATGGAGCTCTATGAGGAGAGCCTCAAGAGCATTCAAGAGGGGGAAGTGGTTCGTGGCGAAATCGTCCAGGTGGACAAGGAATATGTCCTCGTGGATATCGGATACAAATCGGAAGGCCAGATCCCCATCTCGCAGTTTACCGACGCCTCGGGCCAGGTGACCGCCAAGGTGGGAGAAAAGGTGGACGTCCTGCTTGAACGCAAGGAGGACGAAAACGGGCTGATCATTCTCTCCAAGGAAAAAGCGGCCAAGATCAAGATATGGGACGACATCAAGCACGTTTATGAGAGCGACGGCACCATCCGTGGCCGAATCGTCTCCCGTGTCAAGGGCGGACTTTCCGTTGACATCGGTCTGCAGGCCTTCCTTCCCGGTTCCCAGGTGGATCTGAGGCCCGTCAGGGACATGGACAGCCTGGTGGGCACGGAACACGATTTCAAGATCGTCAAATACAACAAGCGCCGCGGCAACATCGTCCTGTCCCGCAGGGCCATCCTGGAGGCGGAACGAATGGCTCTTCGTGAAAAGACGCTCCAGCTACTTGTGGAAGGCGCAGTCCTGGAAGGTACGGTCAAGAACATCACGGACTACGGCCTGTTCATCGATCTTGGAGGCATAGACGGTCTCGTCCACATCACGGACATGTCGTGGGGCCGTGTGGGGCACCCTTCCGAGATGCATAAGGTGGGCGACAAGATCCAGGTCAAGGTCCTCAACTTCGACCGGGAAAGGGAGCGGGTTTCACTGGGCATCAAGCAGTTGACCCCGGACCCCTGGACCGACGTGGAATCCAAGTACCCCATCGGTACGCGCATCTCCGGTCGCGTGGTCAGCCTCACCGATTACGGCGCCTTTCTCGAAGTGGAGGAAGGGGTCGAGGGGCTCATTCACGTCTCCGAGATGTCATGGACCCGCAAAATCCGCCACCCCTCCCAGATCCTGAAAGTGGGAGAAATCGTCGAAGTCATGGTTCTCAACATCGACGCGGCCCGCAAGCGGATCTCTCTGGGGATGAAGCAAGTGGAACCCAACCCCTGGGACATCATAGCCGAGAAATATCCCGTCGGGACCACCATAGAGGGAAAGATCAAGAACATCACCGATTTCGGAATCTTTATCGGTATCGACGAAGGCATTGACGGCCTCGTTCACATATCGGACATTTCCTGGACCAAGCGGATCAAGCACCCGTCGGAAATCTACAAGAAAGGCCAGGAAGTACAGGCTGTGGTCCTCAATATAGACAAGGCCAATGAACGCTTCAGCCTGGGCATCAAGCAATTGACCCCGGATCCCTGGGACGAGATCCCCATCAAGTACGGCCCCGGCACACGGGTGACCGGCACTGTAACCAACGTCACCGACTTCGGGGTCTTCGTGGAGTTGGAGGAAGGGATCGAAGGCCTGATCCATGTTTCGGAACTGCCCAAGGACAAACGGGGGAACGCTCTGTCCCGGTTCCAGGTGGACGACGTAATCCAGGCCAAGGTGGTCAACGTCTCCCGCCAGGACAAGAAAATCGGCCTATCCATCCGGAAGTTGGAAGAAAGCGACGAAAAGGACATCTATCGGAGCTATGTAAACAACCGGAGGGAGGCGAAAAGCAACCTTGGAGAGTTGTTGCGGGAGGAAATGCTCAACCTCCAACAACAGAACCTCCTGGCGGGAAACGAATCGGAAGAACCGTCCGAGTCCGTTGAAGCCCCCCTTGAAGAAGAGACGGCATCCACCGAGAAACCGTCCGAGGAATCCTCCGGGGATCAAGAAGCGGCCGCCGAGTCCGTCGAACCGGAAGCTGAAAGCAAGCGGCGGGAATAGAATCGTCTGAGGATCCCAAGGCCTTTCGGCACGCGGCCGGGGGGGAGGAGATTCAGACGACCTCGGCGCCTATCGCACCGGATCCCTTTTCCGCTGGTATTCCTGACGGTGCGGGGCCCCGGCACTGAAAACGGGCCCCGGCCGCAATCGGTCTCATGACCATCAAAAAACATCCCATACTCACGGTCTCCATCATCGTCATCCTGGCGGGTCTGCTGCTGGGTACCACGGCCATCGTCGCGATGAAATGGATGGGGCGTCCCACCCAACTCGTGTTCAAGAAAAAAATCGGGGTCCTCCCCATAGAAGGGCCGATCCTGGAATCGCGAAAAATAATTACCAGCCTCCGGGAATTCAAGAAAGACCAGGGTATTCGCGCCATTGTCCTGCGGATCGATTCCCCGGGAGGCGGCGTGGGACCCTCCCAGGAGATCTACCGCGAGGTGAGGCGCACGGTCCGGACAAAACGGGTGGTGGCCTCCATGGGGGCGGTCGCGGCCTCGGGCGGTTATTACATTGCCGCGGCGGCCGATCGTATCGTGGCAAACCCGGGCACCATCACCGGTAGTATCGGTGTCCTGATGGAATTCGTGCGCTTCGAGGAACTGCTGAAAAAGGTGGGCGTCAGTCTGGAAGTACTCAAATCCGGGGAATTCAAAGATCTTGGATCTCCTCACAGAAAGCTCACCGAGAGAGACAAACAGCTGATCCAGGAAATCATAGGGGATATCCGAGGGCAGTTCGTAGACGCGGTGGCCAGGGGCAGAAGACTATCACGCAAGGAAGTGGACAAGATCGCAGACGGCCGGATATTCACCGGCCGCAAAGCCAAAGAACTCGGTCTCGTGGACGATTTGGGGAATTTTCACGACGCGGTTGCCGTGGCCAAGCGGCTTGCAGGCATCAAGGGAGAGGTGGAGCTGGTATACCCCAGAAAGAGAGGAGGGGGTCTCTGGGATCTGTTGTTCGACTCTGCGGCCGACTCTATCGTGAGGCTCATCGACAGGCTGAAGTTCCGTGCGGAATTTCGGTGGGACCCGGCCGTTCACCCTCGTATTACCGAAAAATACTGATGTCCCCCTTGCCCGCCCGAATCACCTCGGGCTGATCGTCGATAAGGGAAACCACACTGGAGGGGCTTGGGTAGACGACCCCGCCGTCCACGATGACGTCCAGCA
Organism: Deltaproteobacteria bacterium; assembly: GCA_019307945.1. Taxonomy (GTDB): domain Bacteria; phylum Desulfobacterota; class DSM-4660; order Desulfatiglandales; family Desulfatiglandaceae; genus B17-G16. The sequence goes on from JAFDIS010000042.1 coordinate 13,323, forward strand.
GATGCCCGAAGGCCTCGCGGATGGCGTGAGGATCGTCGAATCCTGCGCTTGTGCTGATAATGGGACGGCCGAACCGCCGCACGATCTCCAGGCAGATGCGGTTGTCCGGCACGCGAATGCCGACCGTCTTCCGTTTTGTGAGCATAATCTTCGGCACTAGTTTCGTACCCTCCAGCACAAAGGTGTAGGGACCCGGCAACAGCCGCTTCATGGTCTTGTACGCGTAGTTGGAAACCTTTGCGTACCGGCTGATCCCTTTGAGGTTCTCGCAGATGAAGGAGAATGGTTTGGCCAGAGGGCGATTCTTCAAGCGGTAGATCAGTTGAATCCCCTTTTTGTTATACAGATCGCATCCGATCCCGTAAAAGGTATCCGTTGGATAGGCGATCAGGCCCCCTTCCTCCAGCACGTCGATGACCCGACCGATCAATCTTTGCTGGGGGTTTTCTTCGTTGATCGCAAAGATGACGGCCCGTTTTCGGGCCGTTCCTGCGGCTTTGCTCTTCGCCATATGAGTGTTCCTGGGGAGGCGACAAATGGGCCTTATACCGTTGACAGAGCTATTTTCGTTCTTGCTGGGAGCAGCCCTGGGCAGCTTCGCCAATGTATGCATTCATCGTATTCCACGCCGGCAGTCCGTGGTACGCCCCCCCTCGTCCTGCCCTCATTGCGGGGAGCGTATCGCGCCCCTCGACAACATCCCGTTACTCAGCTATGTCCTGCTCAAGGGAAAATGCCGCCATTGCGGGGGCACGATTTCTCTGCGCTACCCCCTGGTGGAGGCGCTCACCGGGCTCCTGAGCCTCGCCCTGTTTATCAGATACGGACCGACAGTGCAATATCTCTTCTTCCTCGCTTTCATCTGGATCCTGGTGACCATCAGTTTCATCGACCTGGACCAACAGATCATCCCCCACGCTCTTTCGGTTCCGGGCGTCCTGCTCGGGCTCACGGCCTCCTTTTTCGCGCCGAATAGGCCCTGGCTCGATTCTCTCATCGGCATTGCGGCAGGGTGGGGGAGTCTTTACCTTGTGGCTGCCTGCTTTCGCCGTCTAACCGGCAAGGAGGGCATGGGAGGCGGGGACATGGTCCTGCTCGCCATGCTGGGCGCGTGGCTGGGGTGGCGTTCGCTGCCCTTGGTGGTACTTCTGTCCTCGGTGCTGGGGATCCTCATCGGCGGCGGGGCCCTGCTCACCACGCGCAAAGGGCTCGGAGTGCGAATCCCTTTCGGTCCTTTTCTGAGCCTGGGCGGGCTTTCCTATCTCTTTTTCGGGCGCCAAATCCTGGCCTGGTATACCAGTCTGTGGATGTGAGAAAGGAGTCCCTAGTGCGCTTTTCTCCCTACAGCCTTCGGACCAGAATCCTCGGACAATTGACGGTCCTCATTCTTGCGGCCATGCTCCTCATAGATGTGCTTATGGTAAAACTCTGGGAACGGGACCTGATCGCGGATCGGGTAAGGGCAGGGAAGCTGGTGATCCAGGCCCTGGGTAGCCTCGTGGCGGGCGTTTTGGCGGATCCGACTCGGGCCGACGACCCTGCGGCCCTGCGGCTACGCAGGTGGGTCGCGGGGGCCGGGTTCTCGGACCTGGTGGTGGTGGATCTCAGGGGAAACCTGCTCCTTTCGACGGGCCCTCGCGAAACAGCCGACCATGAGGCCTTGCTCGACGCACGACGTGGCGCCTCCCTGGAAGCGCCTGCTCCACACTTTTCCGGAAGGATCTGGGGCCTGCTCTGGACCGTGCCGGCACGCGTGTCCGTCTCGGGACCTTTGATCTCGGACGGGCGTCTTCTGGGGGGCGCAAGCCTGGCGGGGGACCTGGGGCCCCTCTATCTCCGACTGGCCCGGTCCCAAAAGGTGGTGCTGCTTTACATCCTGCTCAACGCACTGGTGCTCCTGCTTGTGGGATTCTACCTGCTTTCACGGACCGTGGTGAACCCCATCAGGCGACTCGTGGAAATCACTCGTGAGGCCAGGCTCGACGCGCCCTTCACCCCCCCGGGGAATATCCCCCGAGACGAGATCGGGCACCTGTATCGATCCCTCAATCTTATGCGCAGGCGGATCGATGAACAGCACAGGGAACTCGAGTCGCACATCGCGCGCCTGGAAAGAACCAATATGGAGTTGAAAGAGACACAGGAACGGGTACTCCGATCCGAGAAACTGGCGTCGGTGGGACGCCTGGCGGCGGGTGTGGCTCACGAGATCGGAAACCCATTGGGCATCGTGCGAGGTTACATCGACCTATTGAAAAAGGGAGGGCTGACCGATGAAGAGGAGAAGGATGCCCTGACCCGTGCCGAATCAGAGGTGAGCCGCGCGGCCCAGATCATACGGCATCTCCTGGATTTTTCCAGACCGTTGTCAACGGGGCGGAAGGAGACGGATCTTCATGAACTTATACGGGAGACGGCCGCGTTGATCGAGCCCCAGCCCGCAATGAAGGACCGACGCCTCGGTCTGCATTTGAACGCCGGGGACCCTGAGGTCAAAGCGGATTCCGACCTGCTCCGCCAGGTCTTCCTCAACATCATGATGAACGCGGCGGATGCCGTGGCGGACACACCCCATGAGGCGCCGCGAGAAGGGGAGGAAGACATTAGGGTGGAAACCGAGGATGACGCCGACCGGGTCATCGTTCGTATCACGGACCGCGGCCCCGGCCTGGGTCCGGAGGAGTTGGACCGGATCTTTGATCCTTTCTACACCACCAAGCCTCCGGGCAAGGGCACGGGCCTGGGGCTTTCGGTGTGCCACACCATCATGGAGGCCCACGGCGGTTCCATCAGGGCGGAGAGCCGCGAAAACCAGGGGACCACGGTGGTCGTGGAAATCCCCAGGCACGCCAAAGGCGCCGGGGCCTGAGAAGACAACGGCCCGCCGCCGCTTAGGATTAGGTAGTCCCCCGGTCATTTGGGAGAGTTGACAAGATGTCCCTCAAACGGATTCTTGTGATCGACGACGAAGAAAATATGCGCCACATGCTAAGGATGCTGCTGGCAAAGGAGGGCTACCTGGTGGAGGTCGCCTCGGAGGGTATCGAGGCCCTGGAGCGTATGGAAAAAGAGTCCTTTGACGCCGTCCTGTGCGATGTCAAGATGCCGGGCATGGATGGACTCTCGTTCCTGGAGCGGGCCATGGAGCTTCACCCCGAAAAGACCTATATCATGATGTCCGCCTACGGGACCGTAGAAACCGCCCTGGAAGCTATCAAGAAAGGGGCATATGATTACATCTCCAAGCCCTTCAAGACGGACGAGGTCCTGCTCACTTTGAAAAAGGCCGAGGAACGTGAACGGCTCAAGCGTGAAAACATCCAGTTGAGGAACCGCATCCACCGTATCGAAGACCGCTATTCATTCGGAAACATCATTGCGCGCAGCGAGGCCATGGCCGGGGTCTTCGACCTGGTGCGGAAGGTAGCCGACCACAAGACCACCGTACTGGTCACGGGTGAAAGCGGCACGGGCAAGGAACTGGTGGCCCGTGCCATCCATGAAAGCGGCAGCAGAGCCGACGGAAAACTCGTCACCATCAACTGCGGGGGCATCCCGGAAAACCTCCTGGAAAGCGAACTCTTCGGATACAAAAAGGGGGCCTTCACCGGAGCGCACAGGGACAAGCCGGGACTCTTCGAAGAGGCCCATGGCGGAACCATCTTCCTGGACGAAATCGGGGAACTGCCAGCAGCGCTGCAGGTAAAGCTCTTGCGGGTCCTGCAGGAGGAAGAGATCACCCCCCTGGGAGACGTGAGTGCACAAAAGATCGACGTCAGGGTCATCGCGGCCACGGCCAGGGACCTGGCCTCGGAGGTCGAAGCGGGCCGCTTTCGGGAGGACCTCTATTATCGGATCAACGTTTTGACCATCCACCTGCCGCCCCTCCGGGAAAGGAGAGGAGACATCCCCTTGCTTGTGGGGTACTTCATCGATGTCTTCAACAAGAAACTGGGCAAACAGATCGAAGGGCTTACCTCCGAAGCCATGCCTCTGCTCATGGAGTACGCATGGCCCGGGAATGTCCGGGAACTGGAAAATGTTATAGAACGGGCGGTCCTGCTGGCCGCGGGCAGGTGGGTCACGCCGGCCGAGCTGCCCGGAGAAATCCGTGAAGGGGAGCGTGTCTCGCCTGATTACGGGACGGAAGACACACTTTCCATCAAGAAGGCGACGCGGCGGTTGGAGCGGGACCTGATCCAAAAGGCTCTCGCCCGCACAGGCGGGAACCGCACCCGGGCGGCCAAGATCCTGGAGATCAGCAGACAGGTGCTCATCTCGAAGATCAAGACGTACGGTCTCGAATGAAAGGGTTCCGGAACTACGTGGAGGGGGCCTGGGAATGGATCGAGCCCCGGTCTTCCGCTCCTTACCCTGAGGACGGCGGGCATCACCTCCTCCTGGGTACAGACAGGCAAGCCCTCCTGGAGATCGCGCGGGAGGAAGTAAACGCACTTCGTGCCATGGCGGCGCGGATCTCCCTGGAACCGGTGACAGCCCGCCGAGAGTATGCCTGCTGCCTGCACGCCAGGCACGCCCGCGGGGAGGGTGCGCTGATCCACAGGCTTGGAATAAACCAAGGGATCCGTTACGGCGGGTGGATGGGCAAGGGTTGCACCATCGGGGACTTCTACCGGACCCTTTGCACATCCAAGGAAGAACTGCTCCGGTGACGGCGTCCTACGGGGGGAACCCCGGGGGGGCAAGCCCGAGAACTTCTGCCAAGGCGGATGAGACAGGCAGGCCCCTCATCGCCCGGGACTGCCGAACCCGCCCCCACTGCCCCTGGTCACAGGGCCCTTGACCACGCCCGGAGCGCGGCCGCAGCGCCAGCAGCCCTTCCCACCGTTGGAAAACTGGGAATTCCCATGGCCTCCAGTTTTTCCAGGAATCGCCGTCGCTCCCGATGGGCCTCCAGGTCCGTACGCACGCCCGTTACAATGACGAAGACGGGCTTCCCGCTCTTTTGCGCCACATCCGCGATGGATTGGGCGTAAAGGGCTCCGATGTCAGCGATCCCGAACCAGGTCCCAAAGGCAGGATACCGTTCCGTCTCCCGGGTGACCACCAGGAGATCCACATTTTCGTCCATCGCGCAGATTTCCAGCACGCGGGCGAACACCGCAGGGTCATAGCCCCGCTCGCCCATGTCCACCGGGTTGATCACGAAGGTGTTGATCTCCGGCAACGCTGAACTCAGGGCCTTAAGGGTGGTCTCCGTGAACCGCGCCCGCTCCAGCCCGTGCGCTCCGAGGGTGTCCACCACGTCCACGGAAAATCCTCCGCCGCTCCCCACGATGCCCACCCGTAAATGCCCGTCCCTGCATGCCCCGGGGCAGAGAAGCAGTGCGGCGGTGGCGTCATAGAGCGATTCCATGGAGTCCGCCTGAACGGCCCCCGCCTGGCGAAGGGCCGCAGCAAAAATCTCCGCGTCGCCCGCAAGGACCCCCGTGTGGGACGATATTGCAGAGACCGCCTCCTTTATGCGACCCGTCTTCCAGATCGCCACGGGTTTGGTCCGGGTGGTCTCCCTCACCAGGCGCACAAATCGGGTCCCCTCCCCTTCTCGCAGCCCTTCCACGTAACAGGCCACGGCCTCGGTAAAGGGGTCCACACGGTAAAAGTCCAAGATTTCCGTAACACCTATGTCCAAGGAGTTCCCCACCGAGGCGCACATCCTGGTCGGCAGGCCCCGCTGGGTGAAGAACTCTATCAGCAGCTCCCCCTGCCCCCCGGACTGAGAGATGACGGAGACCCTGCCACCCGGCTCTCCGGACTGGCCCGCGAAGTAGGCGAGGCCTCCCGCCGGGTTGTAAATGCCCAGGCAGTTGGGACCCACCACGCGAAGCCGCCTTCGGCCCATCTCGTCCCGATTGGCGTCGGACGCCAGGATAGCCCGGATCTCCCGGGCCAGTGCCCTGCCCTCTTCCCTGTTCGTCTCGTTGAATCCGGAAGTGAAAAGGACCACGAATCTCGCCCCCACGGTGACGGCTTCCTCCACGAAGGCCGGAGCCTTTCGGGCCGGCAGACCGTACAAGACGTAGTCCGGCACCTGGGGCAAGGAAGAGAGGGATTCATAGCATCTGTAGCCATGGAGCATTTGGCCGGCATACTTGGGGTTGACGGGGTAAAGATCTCCCCGTTCCATGTACCCGAAACGCTCCATGGCCTGTAGAAAGGAGGCCGCCCCATAGGTCATTTTTCCCGAAACCCCCACAAGGGCCACGGACCTGGGAAAGAAAAGCCGGTAAAGGGGGTGGGACTCCCAGGCAGCCCACTGTTCTTCTGAAATCGCCCCGGCCGAGGCGCTTTGGGCCTTTTTCTCCTCGGTCCCCGGCTGGGACCCTTGCCGTGTAGCGATCGGCTGCGCCGACGAATCTCTTTTTTTCATGTTTCCTTACGTGTTCAGCTCGTAGTCTTGGCTTTGCGCCCTTTCCGCCCCTTCTTCTTTAGCAGGATCCTGGCGTCCACGATGGTCAAACCGTCCTCGTGAGCCACCACGGGGTTGAGGTCCATCTCCTGAATCTCCGGGTAGGCCTCGATGATTTCCGAGACGGTGAGGAGCAGAGAGCAGATGGCCTGCTTGTCCACCGGCGGCCTTCCTCTCACGCCGTTCAGGATCGGGTACGATTTTATCTCCCGGAGCATCTGCATCGGCGCAGTCCTGGATATGGGCAGGACATAGAAACAAACATCCTTGACCACTTCCACCAGGATACCCCCGATCCCGAACATGATCACAGGACCGAACTGCTCGTCCACCTTGGTACCGATGATCACCTCCACGCCCTCCCCCGCCATGCGGGAGACAAGGCAGCCTTTGATGTCAGCCTCCGGGTTGAAGGCCTTGGCGTTTTGTACGATCTCCTGAAAGGCCTTTCGGACGTCCTGTGCCGTCTTGAGGTGGAGTCTGACGCCCCCTGCATCCGTCTTATGCAGGATGTCCGGGGAGACGATCTTGAGGACCACTTCTCCGCCCAGTTCTTGCGCCACCTGCGCCGCCTCCTCCGCAGTTTGCGCCACGCGGTCCAGGGACACGGGGGCGCCATGGAGCTCCAGGAGGGCCTTGCCCTCATGTTCCAGGAGGACCCGGCGGCCCTCCTTTTGGGCCCCCTCGATGATCTCCCTGCCCTGCTTTTTCGCCCTGGCCCCCCAGTGGAACACGAAGCTGGCTTTCCGGTTGGGCCGGGCCACTTTATGGCCGTATTCACACAGCACCGCGATACACTTGCACGCCACGTCCAGCGAATCGTACACCGGGATATTGTAATAGCGCAGCAGTTCCAGGGAATGGGTCTGGGAAAAGTTGTAGAGGCTGTGGAGAATGATCGGCTTTTGCACCTTCCGCATGAGCTTTCCCATGCGGTGTGCCGCGTCCTCTTCCAGGAACTTGAGGCTTTCGGCGAAACGGATGCCGTACCCCCCGAAAAGCCCCACTATGAGAAGCCCCCCCACCCGGTCGTCCTCCAGTAGAATTTTGGCGCAGTCGGCGAAAAGGGCCGGATCCGAGTCCGCGCCGCCCGCCACGTCCACGGGGTTTCGCACGGCGGCGTTGGGCGGCAGGATCTCCCGGAGCCTCTCCTGTGTGCGGCGCCTGAGCCTCGGGATGCTCACCCCATGGTCCGTGAGCAGATCCGATGCGATGGTGGCATGACCTCCGCCGTCGGCCAGGATGGCCACCCGCTTGTTGGATATGGGAGGAAGGCTCGAGAGGCTCTCGGCCGCCGGAAACAGTTCGTCCGGATTCTCGATGGTGATGATCCCTGCGCGCCTGAAGGCCGTAGCAGCCACCTCGGAGATCCCGGCCAGGGCCCCCGTGTGGGACCCCGCCGAGGCGCTGCCCGCCGCCGAGCGGCCGCTCTTGAGCAGAATGATGGGCTTGGTCGCCGTGGTTATGCAGGCCTGCTGCAGGAACTTTCTACCCTCGCTGAGACCTTCCACATACATCAGGATCGCCTTGGTGCTGGGATCTTCGGTAAAAAACTCCAGGTACTCGTGAAACTTGATGTCCGCCTCGTTTCCCACCCCCACGTAATAGGAAAAGCCTTTCTGGCTCTTGAGGCGGGCCTCCGTAATAAGATGGAGGGCCACATTGCCGCTCTGGGTGAGCAGGGCTATATCCCCCTTGGGCACGTCCCTTATCCCCACCAGGTTGAGGTTCTCATGCACGTTGATCATCCCAGAGGTGTTGGGGCCGATGATGCGCACGCCGTACCGCCGGGCGGCCCTGACTATCTTCTCCTCCATAGTCTTGCCCCGCCGGCCCAATTCCTTGAACCCTCCGGCGATGATCACGGCGCCCGCCACGCCCTTCTTGCCGCATGCCTCAATGATCCCGGGGATGGTGTCCGCAGGCGTGGTGATAAGGGCCAGGTCCACCGTATCCTGGATGTCCAGGATGCTGGGGTAACATCGAAGGCCCAGAATGCGCTTCTCCCTGGGGTTCACCGGGTAGATCCCGCCTTCGTAGCCTTCCGTTTGGAGCGTCTTGATCGCCTGAAACCCCCGTTTCCTGTCATCCCTCGATGCGCCGATCACGGCGACTGATTTTGCCCGCAAGACCCTTTCAAGCCCCATATCATCTCCCCTTGTAAACGGGTTTTCGTTTTTCCTGGAAGGCCCGGATACCTTCATGCCAGTCTTCCGTGTCCATACAGGAGAGTATGGCCTCCGCCTCCAGGTGCAGCACGGTGTCGAGGTCAAGCGCGGGGGGCTGCTGGAGCCGCTGCTTGGCAAAGGCCATGGACAGGGGCGCCTTGTGGGCCAGCACTTCCGCAAAAGCCAGGGCCTCCCCCAGCAGATCCTCGACCGGGACACACCGCTGGGCCAGCCCCATCTGAAAGGCCGTCCGGCCGTCGACCACCGTGCCCGCGTAGATCAGTTCCTTGGCCTTGGCCGGGCCCACGAGGCGCGGCAAGTGTACGGTCACCCCACCTCCCACAAATGTCCCCAGGCCCGTTTCGGGGAAGGCCAGGGTGGCCTCCTCCGCCATGAAGATGAAATCGCAACTCAGGGCCATCTCGGCCCCCGCCCCCCGAGCGGGCCCATTAACGGCCGCGATGATAGGTTTCGGGAAACAGTAGAGTTGCCGTGTGGTCTCGTGGGCCATCAGGATGTAAGCACGTTTCTGGGCGTGGGTACGCTCCCCTCCGGCATGTTTTTTCAGGTCCGCACCTGCACAAAAGGCCTGTTTCACCTTCCCGTTCCTCTCCAGAACGCTGCCGGTAAGGATGAGAGCACGCACGTCCGGGTTTTTCCCGGCCTTTTCGATGCAGTCCTGGATCTCCAGGTACATCTCCTCGATCACAGCGTTCATACGCTCCGGGCGGTTGAGGCGCAGGATGGAGACCATGCCACGCGTTTCAGTCCGTATGGTTTCGTAATCCATGAAATGCCTCCTCGGGCGTTCTTCGTGCAATGTTCGTCCCAAGCCGTTTTGAGCACAGAATGGGCGGCCGGGTCAAGAGGGAATTGCTCCAGGGTGGGATGGACAAACCCCTCGAATTTGGTTAGTGTGAAAGCACTCTCCCCCGCGGGCCCCGCCCTACCGGGCCCGGGGCGGGAGGAGCGATCCCATGAACCACGACCTATCTTTACACCTCCGAAAGGTCCTCCCCGACGCACGGCTTGCAGCCGTGACTCTTGCACTGCCCCCGCCCATACGCCTCATGCTGTTGGATGGGCGCAACATGAACAGGGCCTATTCATGGGAGGAGATTGAACGCATCATGGCCCATCCTCCCCACTGGGCCTTTTGCTGGGCCGGCGGTCGGGCGCTTGCTGCGCGTCTCCTGGAGGCCCCGTATCTGGTGCGTGGGAAGACGGTCCTGGACTTCGGGTGCGGATCCGGCGTGGTGGGAATCGCCGCGGCCCTTTCAGGGGCGGGCCAAGTGATTGCCTGTGACCGGGACCCGGTGGCCCTGAAGGCCGTACTTTACAACGCAGGCCTCAACGGAGTGACCCTTTTGACGCGGGGTGACCTGGACGAAATCCACGGGGCGGTGGACCTCGTCCTTGCCGCGGACATCCTCTACGATCGGGATAATCTCCCGCTCCTGGACCGCTTCCTGAAGCTGGCGCCCGAAGTCCTCGTGGCCGACTCCCGGGTCAAGGACCTTTGCTGGCCCCGCTACGCCCTGGAGGCGGAGGTGGTTCTGCGCACCCTTCCGGACCTGGGGGAGCCCGAGGAGCACCGCCGCGTCATGATCTATCGCGGGAGAAAAAATCATACCGGGCGAAACGGAACCTGAAGAAGGAGGAAAGACGATGACAGAAAGCAAGGCCGAAACCCTCGTCGTCATCTGGAGCAGTGCAGACCGTGATGTCGCCCGCAACATGGTCTTCATGTACACCCTCAATTCCCGTCTCCGCGGGTGGTGGGATGAAGTTCGATTGGTGGTGTGGGGTCCGTCCTCAAAGCTCCTGACCCAGGACAAGGAGCTTCAGGAGGCACTGGCCGAAATGAAGGAAGCCGGGGTGAGACTCCTGGCATGCAAGGCCTGTGCGGACAGTTACGGCGTCTCGGAAGACCTGGAGCGGCTGGGTCTCGAGGTCAGATATATGGGTGAGCCCCTCACCCGGTATCTTAAGGAGGAGCGTTTCAAGATCCTGACCTTTTAGCGCTCCTGGGGGCCCGTTCGGAATCCCAGGTTCCCGGGCGTTCGTGGAAAAGGGATCACGTCGCGTATGTTGGAAAGCCCCGTGATAAACTGGATCAGCCGTTCGAACCCAAGGCCGAAGCCCGAATGGGGAACGGACCCGTATTTGCGCAAATCCAGGTACCACCAGTAGTCGGCTGGATCGAGGCCCGTCTCGCGCATCCTTCCAAGGAGTGTGTCATGGTCATCCTCCCGCTGGCTCCCGCCGATGATTTCCCCGATCTTGGGAACCAGGACGTCCATGGCGCGCACCGTTTTTCCGTCCTCGTTCATCTTCATGTAAAAGGCCTTGATCTCCTTGGGGTAGTCAACAAGGATGACGGGCCCCCCGAAGACCTTTTCGCACAGGTAACGTTCATGTTCAGACTGAAGATCCGCCCCCCAGGCCACGGGGAATTCAAAGGGCTCCTTTGACTTTGACAGGAGATCGATGCCTTCCGTATAGGATAGCACCTCGAAGTCCTGCGCAACAAGGTCGTCCAGGGTCTGAAGAACCGTGGGGTCGATGAATCGATTGAAAAAGGCCATGTCCTCCTCGCAATGCTCCAGGACATAGGCAAAAATGAACTTCAGAAACGCCACGGCCAGGTCGATGTTGCCCCCAAGGTCGCAAAAGGCCATCTCGGGCTCCACCATCCAGAATTCGGCCAGGTGTCTTGCAGTGTTGGAATTTTCGGCGCGGAAGGTGGGGCCGAAGGTATAGACATCTCCCAGGGCAAGTGCATAGATTTCGGCCTCCAGTTGACCGCTCACCGTGAGGTTCGCCGGGACCCCGAAGAAATCCCGTGAAAAATCCACCTCGTCGCCCTTCTTGGGGATCCGGCCCAGGTCCAGGGTGGTCACCCGGAACATCTCGCCCGCCCCCTCGCAATCGCTGCCGCTGATGATGGGGGTATGAAGGTAGAGAAAACCCCTTTCCTGGAAGAATTCGTGGATAGCGCGGCTGACTGCGTTTCTGACCCGGGCCACGGCGCCAAAGGTATTCGTGCGCGGCCTAAGGTGGGCGATGGTCCTCAAGAACTCAAAGGAATGACGCTTCTTCTGGAGCGGGTAGGTTTCAGGATCGGCCCAGCCCAGGAGTTCCACTTCCTCCGCGTGGAGTTCCACCCGTTGGCCCTTTCCCGGGGATTCGGCCAGGACACCCGTGACCCGGATGGCAGAGCCCGTGTGGCACTTGCGGACCACCGTGTCGTAATTTTCGAGGGTCTGTTCCGCAATGACCTGGAGATTACGGAGGCAGGAACCATCGTTGACCTCCAGGAAGGAAAAGCCCCCCTTGGCGTCCCGCTTGGTCCGTACCCACCCCATGACGGTGAACCGACCGCCGATCTGCGTCGATTCCAGTACGTGAACGATCCGGGTCCTGGTCAACGCATTCCTCCCGGCCTCTTGTGGCCGCCTTTTCAACCAAGAGCGTGGGAAAGGATGCGCACCCCTTCCCTGGCCCCCGTACCGGCCTGCATTTTGCCTCGGCCGATCAGGCCTTGCGCTCAAACTCCTTCATGAACGATACCAGGGCCTCCACCGCCTCCAGGCCCGTTGCATTGTAGATGGACGCACGGCACCCTCCCACCGACCGGTGCCCCTTGAGCCCGCCGAGGCCCTCTGCCAGGGCCTCTTCCACGAAACGCTGTTCCAGCGTCTCGTCCGGCAACCTGAAGGTGACGTTCATCAAGGAACGGCTTTCGGGCGACGCCGTGCCTTGGTAAAAATCCGAAGCGTCCAGGAAATCATAGAGCATCGCGGCCTTCCGGCGGTTGCGTTTTTCCATCTCCGCCAGTCCCCCGATCTCATCCTCGAGCCACTGGAGCACAGCGTTGATGGTGTAGATCACGAAGCAGGCAGGGGTGTTGAACATGGAGTTCTTCTCTGCAAAAGTAGTATATTTTAGCATCGTGGGGATGTCTTGGGGGACCCGCTCCAGCATGTCTTCCCGCACAATCACCATGGCCGTCCCCGAGGGGCCGATGTTCTTCTGGGCCCCGGCATAGATCAACCCGAAGGGCTTCGGATCCAAAGGCCGCGACATGATGTCCGAGGACATATCGCTCACCAGGGGCACGTCTCCTGCGTCGGGGAAGGTGTGCCACTGAGTCCCTTTGATGGTGTTGTTGGACGTGAAATGAAGATAAGCCGCGTCCTCGTCCACATCGAAATCTCTTGGGATATAGCTGAAATTTCTGTCCTCCGAGGAAGCCACCACCCGCACGTCCAGGCCCTGGATCCTGGCCTCCTTGATGGCCTTGGTGGACCAGGTGCCTGTGTTCACATAGTTTACGGGCCGACCTTCCAGGGCCAGGTTCATGGGGATCATACAGAACTGGAGGCTCGCCCCACCCTGCACAAACAGGACACGAAATTCGGTTCCCAGGCCAAGGAGTCTTCGGGTGCGTTCCACGGCCTCGTTGATCACGTCGTCGAACCACTTTGAACGGTGGCTTACTTCCAGGATGGACATCCCGGACCCCCGGTAGTCCAGCAGTTCATCCCGTATTTTCTCCAGGACCGGCAGCGGCAATGCGGCGGGTCCTGCATTGAAATTGTATATGCGATGTGTCACTGTTCTTTCTCCTTTGAGTTGAAATCCCCTTCCGGGGTTCAGGAGGTCTTTTTGAGCTCCGAGAGCATTGCTCGGACCGCTTCGAGGGTCTCCCGGTCCGTTTCAAAGGGGGGCCTTCCATCAAGGTCCGCCTCGATGATCTCGCCGCGGTAGGGTAGGAAGCCCAGGAAACCAAATCCCTTCATCTCTGATTCCAGAAATTCCCGGTCTTTTTCACCCCGAATCTTGTTCCCAACGAAGGCCAACCGCTTGACGCCTATGTCCGCCGCCAGTTTACGCACCTGGAATGCCGTCTCCACACTCCTTCTGCCCGGCTCCACCACCACGATCAACTGGTCCACCGCCATGGCGGTTCCCCTGCCCAAATGCTCCAGGCCGGCTTCCATATCCAGAACCACGGCCTCATCGCGGGCCAGGACGATATGCCGCACCAGGTTCTTCAGGAGAGTGCTTTCCGGACAGATGCAGCCCGCCCCCCCTTTTTTCACGCCCCCCATGACCATCAGCCTGATGCCGTCCACCTCGATGGAGAGACTTTCCGGCAGGTCGTCAACCTTGGGGTTGAGCTTGAAAAATGAGCCCATGGTCCCCACCTTGGCTTCTGTGCGCTCCTCGATCAATTCCTTCATCTGCGAGATCGGCACGATGCGCTCCCAGTCCTTCACCCCGAGGGCCTGGGCCAGGTTCGCATCCGGATCAGCGTCAATAGCCAGGACCTTCTTGCCCTCGTCGGCCAGGGCCCGGATCAGAAATGAAGCAAACGTGGTCTTGCCCACGCCGCCCTTGCCGCTCACGGCCAGTTTCATGTGTGACCTCCCCATTGCGATTTGAAAGTGACTAACGTATCGTATTGTGGAATTTTTTCAAGGAGAAAATGGTGGAAGCCCCCCGGGCGGCGCCCCGTATCCCCTCCCGCCCGGGAACCGGGGGGCTCGCCGTGGTTTCAGGCTTCGGGCAGGCCCGGAGCGGTGAATTTCAGGCGTTCTTCGGAAGACACGGACTGCCCGCGGCCCGCGTTCACTCACTCGAGGGCTGGGGCGCGCTCATCCTGGCGGCCCGCGAGGAAGACCTCATAAGAATATCTTGAGCCGAATTTTAACCTGGAGTATCGACAAGCGCGGTAGCTTTTCAACAGCCTTTCAGGCCTTTCGAGCTATGACCCGTCCCTTGCCCCTCAGTCGTCCAGGTGTTTGCGGATCACCTCGATTAGT